>JALOCA010000002.1 GCA_023227965.1 Lentimicrobiaceae bacterium
TGTCCCATAGTCCACAATTGCTCCGGGTTGTACAAAAAGTTCTTCGCGTCCGCCGTAGGTGGTTTCCCCAATGGCAAGTTGGTGCTCATTCATGTTTCCGATTACCGAATAAGTATGGTTTACCTGTTTTATTTTACCAAGGTATTTGCCGGAATCCCATTCGTAAACGTCAACCATGCTCCCGTCGGGATAATCAGCTGTCGGGCGATAATATAATTCACCATACAGCACATGCGAATCGGCAGAGTAAGAAATCATGGTAGAACCATCGGTAGTAGCGCCTTTTGTAACAAGAAAATTGGTACAGGCAATGGCGGAAAACTGAATTCCCGATAACAGCAATGCAATTGCTATAGAAAACATCAATGTGTATTTTTTCATAGAAATAAGATTAATTAAGTGCCGCCAAAAATATTAAAAATTTTACATTAAGAATGTTTTTTAAAAATTTTACACATTACCAGTTGTTTATATTTTATTGTAGTCAAAACAAGAATCAGAAGATGCATTTCAACAGGTTTTTCGGATAAAAAACAACAAACCGGAAACATCAAAACAGAAACGATTTCTTAAAAGCAGTTAAGTTTTAAATTACCTTTACAAACGATTAAAACATCACCTTATGCTTAAAAAACCCACTAAAAAACAAACGAAAACTGCCAAAAATTCCTTTGTAAATACCGTTCTCGGCGTGTTTGCAGGCAACCCTTTCCAAACGTACAACTTCCGTCAGGTAGCTGCCAAACTTGGCATTAACGATAAAGCCAGCAAAGAACTTGTATCGAACATTCTACACGACCTGGCTATGAAGCAAACCATTATTGAAGTAAAGCGCGGTAAATTCAAGATGAACCCGGAACACATCAGCGAGATGCCTTCACAACATGAGGTTACCGGCATCGTGGATATGAAGCAAACCGGTAAGGCTTACGTAATGGTGAAAGACCAGCCGGAAGATGTTTTTATTACTTCCAACAATACCCATCATGCCTTGCATGGTGATACCGTGAAAGTCCGCCTTTTCCCGGCACGTAAAGGGCGCAAACCGGAAGGTCAAATTGTAGAAATTGTAAAACGTGCACATAATCAGTATGTGGGAATCATGCAAGTTACCAAAAAATTTGCTTTCCTCGTTCCTGATGCGCTCACCATTCCTGTTGACATTTTCATTCCACTCGAAAATCTGAACAAAGCTAAAAACGGGCAAAAAGCCGTTGCCCATATCACCGAATGGCCCGAACATTCCCGTAATCCTTTCGGGGAAATCATTGCCGTGCTTGGCGAACCGGGCAACAATGATGTGGAAATGAATTCTATACTTGCTTCCTTCGATTTTCCACTTTTCTTTCCAAAACAAGTGGAAAAAGAAGCCGGATCTATTCCTGCTGAAATTCCGGAACAGGAAATCAAAAAAAGACGGGATTTTCGTTCTGTTTGGACCTGTACCATTGACCCACCCGATGCCAAAGATTTTGACGACGCCCTTTCGTTACAAAAACTCGAAAATGGCAATTGGGAAGTAGGTGTCCATATTGCGGATGTTTCCAATTACGTAAAGCCTGGCTCTTCCATTGATAAAGAAGCTTTCGAACGTGGTACTTCTATCTATTTGGTGGACAGAACTATTCCCATGCTTCCCGAAAAACTTTCCAATAACTTATGTTCATTGCGTCCAAAGGAAGACAAGCTGTGCTTCTCGGCCGTTTTTGAAATGGATGAAAAAGCCCATGTGCTGAATGAATGGTATGGTAAAACGGTAATCTGTTCAAGTCGCCGCTATGCTTATGAAGAAGTGCAGGAAATGATTGAAGGCAAAGAAGGAGATTTCAAAAACGAGTTGATGATTCTGAATCATCTTGCAACACAACTGCGTAATATACGGTTTCAAAAGGGATCCATCAACTTCCGTTCACAGGAAGTGAAATTTATTTTAGATGAAAACGCAAAACCCATCGGAGCCTTTGTTAAAGAACAAAAAGAAGCCAACTGGCTGATAGAAGATTTTATGTTACTTGCTAACCGGAAAGTTGCCGAAAAAATTGGTAAGAAAACCTCTGCTAATGCTCCCAAAGCCTTTGTTTATCGTATCCACGACGTTCCTAATCCGGAAAAGCTGCAAAACTTTGTGGAATTTCTGAAAAAGTTAGGCTATTCCCTCAAAACCGGAACCCGTAAAAGTCTTGCAGACTCCTACAATAGCCTCTTTCAGAAGATTGTCGGCAAAGGAGAAGAAAACATGATAGAAACCATTGCAGTACGTACCATGGCAAGAGCCGAATACTCTACGCACAACATAGGGCATTACGGACTTGCTTTCGACTATTACACGCATTTTACCTCTCCCATCCGCCGCTACCCCGACCTGATGGTACACCGCCTATTGGAACGCTACATGGACAAAAAACCTTCCGTTGACCAAGAAGAATATGAAGAACGATGCAAACATTCTTCCGATATGGAACGCAAAGCTGTAGAAGCTGAACGCGCTTCCGTAAAATACAAACAGGCTGAATACCTGCTCGACAAAGTAGGACAGGAATTCGACGGTTTGATTTCCGGTGTAAGTAAATGGGGAATCTTTGTGGAATTAGTAGAAACACGCTGCGAAGGTATGGTATCTATCAAATACATGGACGACGATTTTTATTACCTCGACGACGAAAACTACCGCGTAATAGGTCAACAGTTCGGAAAAGAATACAAACTTGGCGACCCTGTCCGTATCAAGGTCCGCAAAGTGGATTTATCGCGTAAGCAAATGGATTTTGAACTGGTAAAATAATCTATTTGCTTTGTAAACAATCGTTACAAAATTTGCAATCCTTTCTTGTTTGGGTATTGTATATCTTATCAAGATTAACAAGACCGTTGCAAAAGTTGTGTTTCCTGACTTTGACAGTAATAGCTTTAGTTTTGTATAGTATTAAATTTTAGCTATATATGAATTTTGCATTACCCATTTAGGTGGCGCAAGTGTCAAAAAGATGTATTTTCGTATATGTTTATTATAAATCGGTCAGGTACAACCAGCGTTGTAGTGGTAAATAACCATGGTTTATACCAAGAAATCCGCACAATAGACTGTTGGTTTTGATGCAATACAGGTTGAGATATTAAAATCGGACTTCCGGCAAGCTGTACCACTCTGTTCAAAACTATGCTGCTAACTCCAAAACACAAATCTATTGCTTTGTTATTTGATGAAGATTTTTGGAGAAATTTTTAGGGTGACGCATTGTCAAAGTCAGGAGCGAAGCTGTAAACGGAAAACCGCAATGCGGAGCATAAAATACAAACGGAAATTTTTATAATATCGGAGGTTTATTTACTTCCGGGTTTTTATATAAACAGTGATAATCAAAAGGGTTCCCGATATTACTACTCCCATTGAAAATAGTCCAAACCGTACATTATCCAGCGTAGTACCTCCTATGTTTTTAGTATCCAGTCCATAATGAATACCAAGGACAATAAGGAAAATACCAAAAAACACCAATAACATATCCGTAACGAAACGAAGCTTCTTCTTTAGCTTGAATTTTACAATTTTTTCTTCAGCCATTTTCAAAACAATTTTGATTAATTAATATGCTTTGAGTTATTTTGCAAAGGTAGAATAAATTTAATTCTAAAAAAAATGCATCCATTTACCCATATTGATGAAAAAGGAAAAGCCCAGATGGTAAATGTGGGGCATAAAACTCCACAATTACGAAAAGCAAAAGCTTCGGGCGAAATTTTATTACAACCGCAAACTCTTGCGCTGATAAGTGAAAATAAAATCAAAAAAGGCGACGTGCTTACAGTTGCTGAACTTGCGGGAATTCAGGCAGCCAAACAAACTTCGCATTTGATTCTGCTCTGCCATCCGCTTTCGGTTACCCATGTGGCGGTAAAAACCCAGCTTACCGAAAGGGGAGTAACCATTACATCAGAAGTGGAATGTATCGGGCAAACCGGTGTGGAAATGGAAGCGCTTACAGCAGTTAGTGTTGCATTGCTTACCATTTACGATATGTGCAAAGCTGTTGACAAAACCATGCGCCTTTCCGACATTCACCTGGTTGAAAAAACAAAACAGACGATAAAATGGGAATAAAAAATCTTTTGATCTGTTTGAAACCCGGCGTTTCGCACCGTACTTTGGTATTTACGGCTGCTTTGATCTGGGGTTTTGCCGGACTCAAAATTTTATGGATCGGTATTCCGGGGCTTTTATATTCTTCCCATCACGTTGCTTTGCATTTTTCCATAGGATTAGCCGGAGTCATCCCCTTTTTCTATTTTGTTTTCCGGAAAGTTTTCCACAATCATCTTCGTCGGATAAACACTCTTATGGCTGATAAACCCTGTATTTTTTCTTTTTTCAGCTTCAAAAGTTATCTGCTAATGATTATGATGATTGCACTGGGAATTCTGGTAAGTAATTTCCACATTTTTCCCACTCTTGAAAAAAATATTTTTTATATTTCCCTGGAAATGTCATTGTTTACTTCCGCCCTACTGTTCTTTTGGGTGGGATTATTTTTCAACAAATAACTCATTATGTTAATCATGAATAATATTTCACCAATAAAAATATTATCTGTCAATATTTCTGAAAAGAAAGGAACCATCAAAAAACCCGTAAACGAGATAAAACTCGGACCGTTGGGTGTGGAACACGACGCCCATTCCGGAAAATGGCATCGCCAGGTGAGCCTTCTTGGAGTGGAAAGCATAGAAAAGTTTACCCGGCAGAGCGGCAGAGCGATTTCTTACGGAGAATTTGCCGAAAACATCACCACATCAGGTATGTTGCTTTATCAGTCCCATCCGCTCGACTGCTTTACTTTTGGAGAAACGGAGCTGGAAGTAACTCAGATAGGTAAAGAATGTCATGGCGACAACTGCACTATTTACAGGGAAGTAGGTAAATGTGTGATGCCTAAGGAAGGTATTTTTTGCCGGGTAATCAGGCATGGAATTCTGAGAGCAGGCGACAGCGGGCTGTACCAGCCAAAAGTTTTCAAAATTGCCGTAATTACTTTAAGCGACAGAGCTTATGAAGGCATTTACGAAGACCGTAGCGGAAAATGCATTGAAGAAAAAATGACGGAATTTTTCGGGTTACAAGACCGGAAAAGCCAGGTTTCCCGCCAGGTCATTCCTGATGAAAAAGAAAAGCTTTTGGAAGCTCTTCGCGAAAGTCTGAAAAACAAAGCCGACATCATTATTACCACCGGAGGTACCGGTATAGGCGAACGCGACGTCACCCCTGATATTATTAAACCATTGTTGGATAAAGAAATACCAGGCATTATGGAACTTATCCGGATGAAATATGGACAGGAAAAACCACAGGCTCTGCTCAGCCGGAGTGTTGCTGGTGTAATTGGCAAAACATTGGTTTACACTCTTCCCGGCAGCGTTAAAGCCGTGGAAGAATACTTTTCTGAAATTCAGAAAACGATTTTCCATTCCATATACATGCTCCACGGTTTAGATTTACACTAAAACCGGATTTTTTTACTTTTACCCGTCGAAAAAATATAACCATGACAAGAGAACAAGCCATTGAATTACTGCATAATTATGTAAAAAATGAAAAGATGCTTTTGCATTGCTATGCTTCGGAAGTTGTGATGAAAGCACTGGCACAAAAACTTGGTGAAGACGAGGGAAAATGGGGTATTGCCGGCCTGCTTCACGACCTGGATGTGGAAGTTACTAATGCCGATGCTTACACTCACGGATTAGAAACTGAAAACCTGCTTAAAGGCTTTGATGTTGACCCTGAAATAATTGACGCCATACGCCACCACAACGAAGTTGCTACCGGCGTAGAACGTAACACAAAATTTCAGCATGCCCTTGCTGCCGGAGAAACCATTACCGGGCTGATTTTTGCCACCACTTACGTTTATCCCGACCGTAAACTCACTAGCGTAAAGCCAAAATCCGTTGTAAAACGCATGAAAGAGAAAGCTTTTGCCGCTTCCGTAAAGCGCGAAAATATCCTCGAATGCGAAAAAATCGGCATCCCAATTGACGAATTTGCCGCCCTTGCCATTTCTGCCATGCTCCCTATCAGGGAGCAATTGGATTTATAATTTTTTTTTGACAAATGTTGTAGAATTAAAAAAATTTATACTTTTGCTTCGTAATTTTACGAAATACGAAATGAAACCAAATTATACTGAAAATCAAGTAAAACTTGCCCGTTTTGCCAAAGCGCTTAGTCATCCGGCACGTTTGCGCATCCTCGAAATGCTTGCCGGACAAAATTGTTGCTACAGCGGAAACCTGGCTACAGAATTGCCGATGGCTCTTTCCACCCTTTCGCAACATTTGAAAGAACTGAAAACCGCCGGACTGATCCAGGGTGAAATCAATCCCCCAAAAATCAAATATTGTATCAATCGCGAAAACTGGGAACTTGCCCGGCAACTGATGAATGGTTTTTTTGAAACAGAGATAAAAACAGAAGGTTCATGCAAATAACCTCATCTAAAATAAATTACAAAAAATACCTGCCGCTGGCTTTATTGCCGGTATGGTTTGCCATTTATCATTATCTGAAGCCGCTGAGCGATTATCTGATAGAAAAGGGCGCTTCGCTGGGAACAGCGCTGGCATTTATGATGGCGGTAATCGGACTTTCGCTGCCCGAGATGATTATTCTTCGAAAAGTATTAAAACTTCCGTTGATATTCACTTTTATAGGTGTGGTAGCCACCGGAATTATAATAATAGGATTTTTGTTTAACATAATATTTTAAAATATGAAAATTAAAGTTTTAGGAACAGGATGTTCCAATTGTAAAAACCTGGAAAAAGCAACCGTAAATGCTCTTGCAGAAATGGATTTAGCAGCCGAGGTAGAAAAGGTAGAAGATATTCAGAAAATTATGGCATACGGTGTCATGCGTACACCGGCACTGGTGATTGATGAAAAGGTTGTCTTAAACGGAAGAGTACCGTCGGTAAGCGAATTGAAAGAAATTATTGGAAAATATGCTAATTTGCTAATTAGTTAATGTGCTAATAAGATGATTGTTAATTAAATATCTAAAAATATGAAAAAGTTATGGATTCTTGTAGCCTTTCTGACGATTGGCACCTTGGTTTTCAGCCAGAAAACAACAACAAAAGCAACTACCCCAAAAGCAAAGGTTTTGGTTTATTATTTCCACGGAACGCAGCGTTGTCCAACCTGTCTTTCCATTGAAGCAAACACCAAAAAGACGTTGGAAACCTATTTTAAAAAAGAAATAGCAGATAAAACCATCGTTTTCTCGGTAGTAGATGTGGATGAAGCAAAAAATGAAAAACTTGCAGCAAAATACGAAGCCTCGGGTTCGGCATTGCATGTGGTACAGGTGATGAAAGGCAAAGAAAAGGATGAAGACCTGACCAATTTTGCATTCAGCTATTCGCGCAACGAGCCGGATAAATTCATCAAAGGGCTGAAGGGTAAAATTTCAAAAAAATTAGCTAATTAGCTAATGTGCTGATTGGTTAATTAAAAAATCACATCATGGAACCAAAGAAGAATGTCGTTTTGGAAAATTATTGTCCCGACTGCTTACAAGCATCATTGCTACTTCAAAAAAATATTAGCTAATTAACTAATTAGCTAATTAACAAATTAAATCATGGAACCAAAGAAGAATATTATTTTGGAAAAGAGTTTTGATTTTGCTTTACAGATTATTGAATATTCTGAATTGCTGGAAGAGAGCAAAAAATATGTGATTGCACGACAGCTATTAAAATCAGGTACTTCCATAGGAGCAAATCTACGCGAAGCCCAAAATGCTGAGAGCAAAGATGATTTTATTCATAAAATAAAAATATCGGCAAAAGAAGCCGAAGAAACAGAATATTGGCTGCTTCTGTGCAAACATTCCAAATCTTATCCCGATTGTGAAGTATTATTATCCGGAATAACAGAAATTAAAAAACTGCTCACCAGCATCATTGCTACTTCAAAAAAGCATTAGCACATTAACTAATTAGCTAATTAACAAATTATCACATTATGAACTTCCTCCAGCAACTTCTCGACAGCACAACCGCACCGATGCTAACGGCATTTCTTCTCGGTTTGATGACTGCCATCAGTCCGTGTCCGCTGGCAACCAACATCACCGCCATCGGTTACATCAGCAAAGACATTAAAGTCAAGCGAAAAGTGTTTATCAACGGTTTGCTCTACACTTTGGGCAGAGCAATCACCTACACCGGATTGGGTGTTATTTTATATTTTGGAGCAAGCAAATTCCAGATTTCTCGACTGTTTCAGGCAAATGGAGGAAAAATATTAGGTCCGTTGCTGCTCATCGTCGGGATTTTAATGCTTGATGTGATAAAATTCAGGTTGCCCGGTGGAGGTAGTCTCACCGATAAAATCAGCTCGAAATTAAAATTTAATTCCGGCTGGAGCGCCTTGCTGCTTGGGATTGTTTTTGCGATGGCTTTTTGTCCGTATTCCGGTGTGTTATATTTTGGAATGCTCATTCCCATCACCATAACGAGCGCAGGCGGACTTTACCTTCCATTGGTTTTTGCCATTGCCACAGGATTGCCGGTAATAGTCATTGCCTGGCTTTTGGCTTACAGCATTTCAAGCATAGGTTCATTTTACAACAAAATGAAAATCTTTGAAAAATGGTCAAGGTTGGTGATAGCTATTATATTTATCCTTGTCGGTATCTACTACATTTTAATTTATTTTTTCAAATAAATTTTCTATCAAAAAAATAAAATTATGTCTGAAACAAAAAAACCTGGTTTTATTATGTGCGTTTGCACTGGAAAATGTCCCGGATTTTCAAAAATGGATATTTGGGATTTTATAAATAGAGTGAGAGTTGAACTACCGGTTGAATATGGATTTATCCATCCGCAACTTTGTGAGGAAGACGGAGACCGGTTTTTAAATGATTTTCTTAAAGCGCACCGGAAAGTTGTTATCGGAGCTTGTGCTCAAAATATGCAACGCAAGATGTTCCGAGACGCTTTTGCAGAAGCCGGCCTCGACGTAAACAAAGATTTAACCGCAATTGATGTGCGCGACATGACTACCGATCAGGCAGTTGAAAAAGTCAATGCCGCACTTGAAAAATTGGAGGAGAAGAAATGAGCGAAACCACTTTCATGGGAGTTGAACGCGATAAAATCGATTGGAATCCAACCATTGATTATACAAAATGTGATTTTTGTATAGAATGCACCAAATTTTGTCCCCATCAAGTCTTTGAAGTTAGAAAAACTGAAAATATTAAATTGATTGTAAAGAATCCTAATAATTGTGTGGTTTTTTGCCGGGCATGCTCAAAGATTTGCGGTCCCGACGCACTATCGTTTCCTGATAAAAATGCGACGACTCAACGAATCAAGGAAATAAGAAAGGAGGAAAACAATGATTGAAAATTATGCCATCCTGCCCTGCAACGGTTTGGATAAATGCGCTGGAGCAATTTCAAGGGAAATAGCGATAAAATTGTGCGAAAACGCTAAAAATGAAATTATATGCCCTGTATTTTACAGAGTTGCTGAAGCGAAATACAATAAAATTGCGGGCGAACATCCTCTTTTAGTCATAGATGGCTGTCAGACCCGATGCGCGAGTAAACTTGCTGCGGAAAAGAATTTAAAAGTTTCCAAAAAAATAACAATAACCGAAGAAGCTAAAACCCATAATGTTGAATTAAAGAGCAACCTCAGACTTCTGAAAAATGAAAATGCTCTGATAGAAATAATATTAAACGGACTCAACAGTGCCGAAGAGAAAGCCGCATCATCTTCTGATAAAACAAATGCTTCGTACAATTTCGAATACGAAACATATCAAAAAGACAAATTCCTCTTCAGGGTACCTAAGAACCCCGAAATTTACTTTAATGAAAATGATTGCTGGGCTTATGTAATCGGAAACCGGGCCAGAATAGGCGTTACAGATTTCGTTCAACAAAACCTTTCCGATATTCTATATTATACACCGCCCGAAATTGGCGCGGAAAATGACCAATTCGGCGAAGTTGGTGAGATTGAATCGTCAAAGAGTGTAATCGATATAATTTCACCTGTTAGCGGTAAGGTTGTTTCTATAAATGAAACGCTCATAGAAAAACCGGAACTTATCAACGAAAATCCCTATGAATTGGGTTGGATTGCAGAACTTGAATTGACTGATTTTGAGAGTGACAAAGAACTCTTAGTCGGATTCGACAAGTATTTAGAAATAATGAAAAAAAAGTTGGAGGACTTAAATGCATAAAAAAGTGAAAGTTATCCCATGCAGTGGCATTGGTAAAGTATACGGTCTCATGGCAAGAGAAGCTGCTTTGAAAACAGTCCATGAATTATGTCCGGAAAAATCAGAAACAGTTTGCCTTGCTTACATAGTAACCGGCGACAAAGAAGCTAAAGAAAAAATCGAAGGTTATGATTGCATTACCGTTGACGGTTGCCCAAAAATGTGTGCTTCAAAAAATGTTTCAATAGCTGGAGGCATTATAATAGAAGAAGTTAAAGTCCTTGACACGGTGAAAGAACATAAAGGGAAAAAATTCGGTACACCTACACAGCTTGATGCTGACGGCGAAGTAGTAATAAGTGAAATCGCGGCTAAAATCGCAGCTAAAATAAATAAAATCAATTAAGTAAGGAGAAATATTAATGTCAAAAGTAGGTATATTATCATGCAGTGGCGAGGAATGCCTCGGCGGAACCATTTCAAGGCTCGCCACGAGAAAAGTTCTTGAGGAACTTAAATTTATCGATACAGTAACACTCTGTCTACCACTGTATCTTGCGGGCGGCGAAGAAGAAAGAACCTTTGCAAAAGTATTTCCAACAATATCGGTTGATGGCTGCGCTAAACTTTGTGCTAAAAGAAGCACTGAAAAATATAGCGGCAAGATAAACGGTTCTTTAGATGTTTCGAAAATCATAGGTAATAAAAACGCACTGAATACAGAAATCGTAAGGAATCAAGATCTTACAGATGAGCACCTTCAAATGGTAGATAAAGTTGCCAGCGAAATCGTAAAAATAATAAGCAGCTTGCCTCCAAATTCTTATTCCGGAAAATTTGGTGGATGTTCCTGCGGTAGTTGATGATAGTTTTAGGAAATCTTTACCTTTAAATAACCCCTAAGCGTACATTAATTAGCAAACAACATGATAACCAAAAAGATTTCACGGAAAAAATATACTTCTGAAAGTTGGAAAACGCAAAAAGGATACGGACTTGCCGATGGCAAGCCTGTTGTTTCGCTACAGGATTTATCATAATTGGGAAAACAAATGGTATCCAACTGTCGAATGGCTATGCCTGTTTCTTCAGGTTGGTACATCGGTTGAATTTTAATTGATTTTATGAATACATTCTCTATAAATAATAACAGGTAAATATTTGATTTTATATGTTTTATAACCTTGTAATAAAAAAACAAAATTATTTAACGTATTATTACGTTATTTCAAAATAAGACGTATTTTTGCGTCATAGAAATATTAATCTTAAAACCAATTGTATGAAACTTATTCGAAAAATCGTTTTTTTAATGATCTGCGGATCGTTAATGGTGTCCTGCAACAACTCACAAACATCGGCGAAAGCCAATAATACGGTATCTGCCGCGACTAATTTCCAAAAGGGAATTACACCAACGGAAAATAAAGCAGATGATAAAATAGCTGCTACCAACAAAGCAGGTAAAGTTGTCTTCCTTGTTGCTTTTGATCAGACAGGAAAAGACAAGGATAAGGCAATGGCTGTTGCCAAAAAAGTATCTGCAAAAAAATCAAAAACTATTGAAGTCATTGAATTAAATACTGCTGATGCAAGCAACAGAACATTGGTTAGCAAATATCGTTTAGCCGGTGCACCCATGCCACTTATTCTTGTTATTGATAAAAACGGTATTGCGTGCGGAGGGCTTACGTTAAAGGATGCAACGCCTGATGCCCTGCTAAAAATAATTCCTTCTCCAAAATACTCTGAAATAATGAAAGCTCTTGATGAGAAAAAAGCTGTTTTTGTTGTGGCTTATACGGAAAAAATGGTAGATAAGGCTAAGGCAATAGTTAATTGCAACGAAGCTGCCAAAGCAATGAATAATGGTGCCGTAGTGGTACAAATTAATATTGAAAGTAAAGAAGAAACAACACTTTTTGATGATTTAAAAATAAATACCATGTCGAAGGAACCACTTATTTATGTTATTAATAAGTCAGGTCAGGTAACCCAGACATTTGATATTAAAGCAAATAAAACTCAATTAACCGCGGCAGCCAAAAAGGTGGCAAGTAGTTGTTGCGGTAGTGGTAGCAGTTGTGCCCCCAAAAAATAGCAATTTTTTTTAACAATCTGTTTTTATGAATATTTATAAAATAGTTTGGTTGGAACTACTAAACCGTAAATCTCAACTGATCAGTGGCATACTGGCAATTACCCTTGGTATAGCTGTAATCGTTGCCATACAAAGTATTTCGAAAGTATCGAAAGAAAATGTGGCAAAAAAACTTGATAACCTGGGTGCAAACATTATGGTATTGCCGCAAGGCGGCAGCATTGACGATTATTATACATCGGATATTGATGCACCGACTATCCCAATGGATTATGTGGAGCGAATTTTAAACTCTACCATACAAGGAGTTGACAATATGTCGCCCAAACTTACCCGGCGAATAAAGGTTGGAGAAAACAGTATTGTTCTTACAGGAATTTTACCAAAAAGCGAAATTGCATCGAAGCCATTGTGGCAAAATTCAGGATTGTCGGGCAATGATGTTAAAGCCTCCTGCGCTCCCACAGCCGGGGCAAACAAATCATTAGGCTATAAAGATGAAAAACTACAGCGAAAAGTAATAGACACCTTGCAGCGACTGGATTGTTTAGCCGGTTCGCAGGCAGCCAAACAATTAAACCTTAAAGAAAACTCCAAGCTTTCCATTTCTGGCAAAGAGTTTAACGTGGTTAAAATTCTACCCGAAACTGGCACGGTGGACGACGACCGTGTATTTGCACATTTAGCGACTGTTCAGGAATTATTAGGTATTCCAAATCAAATAAGTGCCATCGAAATAATGGGCTGTTGCAACGCCATTTCGGAAGGATTGCTCGGAAAACTACGTAATATTTTACCCGATACCCGCATCACCACCATTAGTCAGATTGTTTCCACTCAAATAGAAACCAACCAACTGATGAATAAGGTTTCGTTGGTTTTTCTCATCATCATTTTCTTTGTTGGTAGTATTTCGATGGGTAATTACATGTGGGCTAATGTGAACGAACGAAAAAAGGAAATAGGCACCCTGCGAATGATCGGTGCATCAAAAAAAACGATTTATCAGTTATTTTTATTAAAAGCTTTATTTTTAGGCATTAGCGGTGGAATTGCCGGCTATATTGTTGGCACTCTCGCCGGTTTAATTTTAGGTCCTTATCTGGCTGGTATGGTAGTACAGCCGGTTTACATTTATTTACTATGGTCGGTTATTTTATCAATAATTATTGCATTTGCCGGAACAATAATCCCTGCATACATGGCTGCTAAGATTGATCCACACACTAATTTACAGGAGGCTTAAGAAATGATCATTAAAGTTGAAAAACTCACAAAACAATACAGACATAAAGACGGTTTGATTGATGCGTTAAGCAATATAAGTTTTGCTGTAGAAAAAGGCAGTTTTGTAACCATTACCGGACCTTCAGGTTCAGGAAAAAGCACCTTGTTGCTATCGTTGTTCGGGTTAATAAAACCCACATCCGGAAAGATATTTTTCAACGATGCGGAAATTAGTAATGCAACGGATAATGAATTAGCCGAAATCCGTCAGAAACACGTTGGTTTTATTATGCAAAATTTTGCCCTGATACCTTACCTGACAACCATTCATAATATAATGGTTCCCCTGACATTAGAAAAGATCAAAAAAAATGAGCAATGGGAACGGGCAATGGAAGTACTGAAATTTATCGGATTGGAAAATCGCGTAAATCATTTACCACGGGAATTATCAACCGGCCAGCAACAACGAGTGGCCATTGCACGGGCATTGGTTCATCACCCTTCGGTAATATTGGCTGACGAACCTACCGGAAATCTGGACCCTGCATTATCATTGGAAATACTCGATTTTCTAAAAAAAATAAATCAAACCAAAGGTATTACCGTGATTATGGTTACGCACAGCCCCGTTGCAGCCGGGTATGGAAACCTAAAAATTCATTTGAGTGACGGACATTTGTCAGAACAAAAAGTCAGGGAATCTGTTCTTGTTTCTTAATTTTGTAAAAAAATGAATTATGGCATACGCTAAAATAGACCTATTCGACACTGAACTTCAAACTTGTGCAGAGCTGTATAAAGCGTTGGCACACCCGGCACGGCTGGCGATATTAAAGTACCTGGCAGAAACCCGGACTTGTATCAGCGGTGATATTTCGGATGAGTTGCCCCTAAGCCGGACAACGGTAAATCAGCATTTAGCAGAACTTAAAAATGTCGGTTTGCTCATTTGGCATACCGAAGGAACCAAAACATTTTATTGTTTAAACCTTGAGAAAATTAAGGCTTTAAAAATAATGTCAGAGAAATTTATTAATGAAATCAATATTTCTGAAAATTGTAATTGTAAATAAAACTATTTAAGATGAAAATCCTGATTTTATGTACCGGTAACTCCTGCCGCAGCCAGATGGCTGAAGGTTTTCTCCGTTCGTTGCACCCGGAATGGAAAATCTTTTCGGCGGGCACAAAACCCGAAAAGGAAGTCAATCCTTTGGCTGTAAAAGTAATGGAAGAGGCTGAAATAGATATAAGCCATCATCAACCAAAAAATATTCAGCAATTTATTGGCTATGATTTTGATTATGTGATTACCGTGTGTGATAATGCCCGCGAAAGTTGCCCAATATTTACAGGGAAGGTTAAACATCGTCTGCATATCGGTTTTGAGGATCCTGCTGATGCCCGTGGCAATGAAGAAGAAAGGCTTGAAGTTTATCGTCGCATACGAAATGAGATAATGAATCAATTTGAAAATTTGAAAATAAAGAAGTTATGAGAAATGATAGAGATAATTTAATTGTGAAGCTGTCGCTTGAATTTGCGCTTGATATCATTGACTTTTCCGAATTGCTGGAGGAAAACAAGAAGTTTGTAATTGCAAAACAACTTTTAAAGTCGGGAACGTCAATAGGTGCAAATATCCGGGAAGCACAAAATGCTGAAAGTAAAGCCGATTTTATACATAAAATGAAGATTGCTATAAAAGAAGCCGATGAAACGGAATATTGGCTAACACTCTGTGAAATGTCTAAAAATTATCCTAAAAATGAACAGTTAAAAATAAAACTTCAATCCATGATCAACATTCTTTCTAAAATAATCAGTTCATCGAAAGCTATTTGAGGCATTTTCAAATTAAACCATTTTCAAATTTTCAAATTATAAAAATATGCCATCACAAAAAAAATTAAAGTTTCTTGATCGTTATTTAACGCTCTGGATTTTCCTGGCCATGTTTGTAGGGGTGATGTGGGGTTATCTCCATCCAGGAATTGCAAAGTTTTGGGATGCTTTCAGCTCCGGGACCACCAACATTCCCATTGCCATCGGGCTCATCGTGATGATGTATCCGCCACTGGCAAAGGTGAAATATGAAGAATTAGGTAAAGTTTTCAAAGACTGGAAGATATTACTTCTTTCGCTGGTACAGAACTGGCTCATCGGTCCGGTGCTGATGTTTGGGCTGGCAATTCTGTTTCTTCAGGATTATCCTGATTATATGATCGGACTGATTCTGATTGGCTTGGCACGATGTATCGCCATGGTGATTGTATGGAACGATCTTGCCAAAGGCGACACAGAATATGCTGCCGGGTTGGTAGCATTCAACAGCATTTTCCAGGTGTTGTTTTTCTCGGTTTATGCTTGGGTGTTTATCACCATTTTGCCCGGAGTATTTGGGCTGAAAGGCATGGAAGTAAACATCACCATCGGCCAGATTGCCAAAAGCGTTTTCATCTACCTTGGTATTCCTTTCCTTGCCGGCATCATTACCCGCTTTTCGCTTATCCGGCTGAAAAGCAAGGAGTGGTACCAAACACGCTTTATTCCAAAAATCAGTCCGCTCACGCTCATAGCTTTGCTGTTCACCATCCTGGTCATGTTTTCGCTCAAGGGCGAATATATTATACAATTACCATTAGATGTAGTCAGGATAGCCATTCCGCTGCTGATTTATTTTGTGGTGATGTTTTTGGTTTCCTTTTTTATGGGAAAGAAAATCGGAGCAGGTTACCCGAAAACGGCAACCATTTCGTTTACTGCCGCAAGCAATAATTTTGAATTAGCCATAGCTGTGGCTGTAGCCGTGTTTGGAATCAATTCCGGCGTTGCCTTTACGGCGGTAATCGGTCCGCTGGTGGAAGTGCCGGTGATGATAGGGCTGGTGAATGTGGCTTTGTACTTTAAAGGAAAACATTTTGCGAAAGCTTAAATTGTAATAGTATGAACCAATGGTTTGAAAATAAAGGATTAAAAATCGGAGAAGTAGCTTTTCTATCTCCCCGCCAGGCAGCCGAAGCCATTGAAAATGGCGCTGTTCTGGTTGACATACGGGAAGATTTTGAAATTGACATGAAAGCTTTTGCCGTGGAGCAGATTCTTTTTTGCGCAAACGGTAACCTGAAGTCGGATTTTCATTCTCTGCCTTTGGACAAACCGCTGATAATTGCCGATTCGGTAGGATTGCACAGCAAACCGGCGGCGCTTTTCCTTTTGGAAAACGGATTTACCGATGTGGCAGTGCTCAACGGCGGCATCGCCGACTGGGAACGCGACGGGATGCCCCTGCTTTCCGATACCAGTCAGCGGTTGAGCGGACAATGTATGTGCCAGTTGAAACCACGCGAAAAAAAGAAATAACCCGACCTTCCAGAGTCAGCCGAAGGCAGACCTGGAAGAGTCAAAAAAAATAAATAACCAACTCTGGAAGGTTCGCTTCCGGCGAACTTTACCAGGTCAAAAACCAAATAATTAATAACCATTAACAAACAAATCATGAAAACACCTGAAAAAATCAAAGAAATCGTACAGGAAAAGTACGGACAAATTGCTAACCAGAGCAAAGCTCAAAATGAAACCTCCCTCTGCGGATGCGGCACCTCCTGCTTTGGCGTTGAATACTCTGTATTTAACGAAGACTACAAAAATCTGGAAGGCTACAACCCCGATGCCGACCTTGGCTTGGGCTGCGGATTACCTACCGAATTTGCCCTGATAAAAAAAGGCGATACGGTGATTGACCTTGGCTCGGGAGCCGGTAACGACTGCTTTGTTGCCCGTGCCATCACCGGCGAAACCGGAAAAGTTATCGGCATTGATTTTACGGAAGAGATGATCAAAAAAGCCCGTGAAAATGCCGAAAAATTAGGTTTCAACAATGTGGAATTTCGCTATGGCGACATCGAGAAAATGCCCGTAACCGCCAATAAAGCCGATGTGATCGTAAGCAACTGCGTGCTGAATTTAGTTCCTGACAAGCAGAAAGCCTTTGCGGAAATTTACCGTGTACTCAAACCCGGCGGACATTTCAGTATTTCCGATGTAGTGCTCAGGGGCGAACTTCCCGAAAAGCTGAAGGATTATGCCGTAATGTACGCCGGATGTGTTGCCGGTGCATTGCCGCAGGAAAACTACCTTGGCATCATTGCCACAACAGGCTTTAAGGAAGTAAAAGTCCAAAAAACCAAGGTTATTACCCTGCCCGACGAAATCCTGCTGCAATATCTTGATAAACAAGAACTGGATGCTTACCGCAACAGCGAAAACGGCATTTTCAGCATCACCGTGTATGCCGAAAAACCGGGTTGCGGATGTGAAACGGGACGTTGCTAAATAATTTATTTAATTATAATTCAGTCAGCGATTTAAACTCTGACTGAATTATTCATCCTATTAATCTAATATTTTACCCTTTCTCACTGATCTGACGAAGCAGTTTTTCGTTTAAAATCGTTATTTCGCGATTTTTAATTTCGAGGATTTTTTCATTATGAAATTCAGTAAGAATGCGACTGGCACTTTCCCGTGTAATACCGGTCAAATCTGCCAGATCTTGTCGCTAAATAGGTAATGTAAACGTGTTGGAGTTATAAATTTGGTTTTTTATCACTTTGAGTGGGTAACATAGTAAGGATTGATTTTAGAGAAATTGGTATAAAGATGACTTCCAGGAACAGTCCGGAAAATTACCGAGGCATATCAACATCCATTATTGCCTGCTACTTAATCCAGGCTCTGATTATAAGATATTTAAGCATCCTTTTTGTTTAGTTATATATACTGGTTGTATGATTTTATAAATACAACAAAAACCATTATGGTAGTGGATATTCTGATGATTGAAATAGCATTCCTGTATCTTAGCTCTAAGGTTGCTGTATGATAGCTGTATGCTCCATAAAAAAAGAAGTAGTTTCTTCATATCGAAAAAGCTACTTCTTTTTAAAAAGCATTTAACAATTAAACTTCTTTTTCCTGTTCAGTAAGGTTACCCGGAATGTCAGATACACGAATAATGATTTTATCTCCTTCCAATGAATCGTTTACAGCCGTTGCTGTATATCTCCACCAGATGCTGCCTTCCTGCAGAGTAGCAGAACCACTTTCTACCTGTGTACCATCGGCATTTTGAATGATTATGGTAACTTCTTTTACTTCAAAATCATCAACGGCACGAATCTGGATGTAACTGCCGGGCTGACCGATATAATGGCTCACGTCTATCTCATCAATATGCGGAGCATTCATAAAATCGGCTACTGCTACATTATAGGCGGTTTCACCCTCTTTTGCAGAAGCTTCATAAGCTTCTTTGGTTGCCTCATTTGCTATTGCATTTTTTGCATAAAGTACTGCTTCCTGAAAGTGTAAACGGTGCCGTTCCTGTGCTTCACTCCATTCGGTTGTTTTCTTTTTAGGGGCTTGAGCTACATACGTTTTTCCTCCACGATTACGGAATACAATCAGGTTGCCCAGCTTCCCGCTGAGCCCTGTTGTTACAATGTTGTTTCCTACTTTTGCCATAATTGTTTACTTTTTATAGATTATTTTCTTGCCGGCAATGGTTTTGTGGTTGCTAACTAATTGAATGAAATATATCCCGGAGGGGAGGTTCAGTGATTTCATATTCATGCTTTGTGTGCTTTCATTCGTGACAGGGCCGGAATAGACAACCTTACCTAATGTATTCAGAATGTTTACGCTGCAGGGCTCATTGCCCGGGTTTTCAACAGTAAGAATGTCAGTTACGGGGTTGGGGTAGAAGCCACCGGATGAATTAACGGGTTCTTTCACACCTACCGTATTATTGATTTTGAAGGCAGGCGAAACAACCTGTTCCTGCTTGTTTCCGGCAGCATCCGTACAAACGATCCTTACATCGTACCAAACATCATTTCCCGCGTTTTCAATTCCTTCCAGTGAAGCCTCGTAATAGTCTCCAAATGCAGGCATTTGGAAATACTCGGGATATTTGGTGAGTTCGAGTTCTGTCCAATCATTCTGGTCGTACAGGCTGTAAGATAATTCAACCGTGTTGCCTTCTTTATATGCGAAATGGGATGATCCTGGTATGAATTCAAAGTCTCCGGCAGCCAAACGTACAGTTCCTTCAGCGGCAGAGGTAAAGCGGTCTGTTACTTTACCGGATATGTTGCGGAATTGCAGCATCTGTAAAGTAGGGGGAGTTGCATCTTCTGCTTCTTTGTCAAATATCACCTGAGTAATATTTTTACCGGCCAGGCCATCTACTTCAATATTGGAGTTGGTAAAAGTAGCCTCCAGAAGGCCGCTGTCGGGCAGGAAAAACTGCATAAAATCAATATAACTCCCGGAGAAAACGACATTGCTGTTTTGTTTTATTTCGACATGGGTATTGAAAAAATCACTTTCCCTTGTTTCGCCATATCTTCCTTTGTATTGCGTCTTAATCCTTACCCCTCTAACAGCTGAGACAGCGATTGGCGTATTGTTTCCCTGTTTGATATCCAAATTATCTGTTGAGGTGAACGAGAATTGAGGATGAAAAGGCAAAAATTTAAGCCCGGTTTCCGTATTGTAAAACGCATCGCCTAAGAAATACTGACCAAAAGAGAGATTTCCGGAACCATAGATAACTTCATTATCGTTTCCTGCCACGATGGCATTGCTGGTGATTAAAAAATCTTCTTCTCCACACTCGGGGTCTATTATTCCTCTATAATCTACCATGCTTGGAAAAACAAGCCAATCACTTGGATTTTCATCAAAAGGATTGTTTAGGTAAACTCTAAACCCTTCTTCGGGGTCTATCCCATTTCCTCCCATATTGGAAACCATCCAACCTCCTAAAAAACACCCTTCTTCCCAGACACTCAGGGTTGAAAACCCGGGATAAACGGCCCCTGCAGCTTCTCCCAACGGGCTTGGTTGAAACTTTTCCTGGAGGAATACCCAATCTTCGGGGTTGTTTTCCAAGTTAACAGATTCGGAAATTCCCGTCAATGTTTCATATTTGGTGAAATAATTGTCGCCTTCATATCCCATTCCAAATATGGTTTGTATGATGGAGTAACGGTTACTTACATCCGAAATATAAAAATTCCACACCGGTTCTTCATCTTCCGAATACCTACCGCTCCAATAATAGCTAAAATAGGCAGGAACAGAGTTGATAGGAGCAAAAAATAAGGAGCGGTCGGCCATTACCCCGGCGTTTCCTCCTGTAATAGTGCCTGTCCCGGGGTCATATATACCGGGTTCCAAAGGTTCTCCCGTTTCGTTATATATCGCGGTTGTGATGTGGTTGTCTGCTTCGGCCACATCGACCTCTATGGTGGTCTCTTCCTGGACATCCACAAGTTCTTTTATTACAATATGGCTTGTGCGGCTTGTGACCCCGCTGGTAAAATTAGCATAGATATCATAGCTGCCCGGTGGCACGTTTATGGTAACCGGGTTGGCTCCCTCCCAGAAAGCGCCATTCATATAACCGGTTTCATCAAAAACATTTATTACCCAAGGGGCTTCATATTGATCTGGGTCGAAAACCAAATTAATGTTTAAAGTAACGTCATCTACACTTTCCTTACCAACGAGTGTATTATTCTGGCCGGGCAGGTGGTTGAGGGTATAAACTTTCCTGCCGTTTTCATCCAAAATTTTTGTGTAATCATTGGAGTTAAAATAGTGCTTGTACTTTACGGAAGAGCCAGGCATTACCTGTGAATTTTCTTCTATAATTGACTGAGCGTTCAGTCCGCCATTGTTTGCCAGCAGAAAAACAATGACCATGAATTTCAAAAAATAAAAATATCTCATAGTAGTTAAATTTAAATGTTCTGCAAGAATACCTCATGTGATAATATAAACAAAAAAAGCACCTACCTCAAATCTCCTTTTTGCAAGGGAAGACACTTACCTCAAATCTCCTTTTTAAAGATTTTGTTTTACAAATTACAGAAAAACAGATAATGAACTACCTCGCTGCAAGCAGAGGGATATCAAAAAGAAAATTTATTTTTCTAAACACACCAAGGTGCGGGGAATAAACCCAAAGATCCCTCGGCAAAAGCCCGGGATCAGTTCGACTTTGTAATTCCAGTTCTCCGTCAGTCGACGGATCCTGAAATCACAGTCTCACTGATTTAAAACAGGCTAAACCAATTGTATATATCTACACCTTTGGGTATGTTGAGCTTTTTTCTGATAAAATACTTCTTATTTTGCACAGATTTGAGTGTGATAAATTTGTATCTGGCAATCTCGTGAGAGGGCATTTTTAACTTCAGCAAGGCGCAGAATTCAATATCAGACTGAATGATTTTCGAATTTATCTTAAGTAGTTTTTGAGTGAAATCGGGAAATACTTCGTCAAAATAGGGCATGAATGCCAGGTTATTTTTTTTCAACATTTCCAGAAGTCTTGAATAATCCTCCCCGTTTTTGCTTTCAGGATTTTCCTTCAAATACTCTTGGCTGATTTTCTCCTGGCGGGTCAAATTCCAGTTTTTCCTGATAATGAAAAACATAAAGATTGCCATCAACACAAGAAAAAAAACAAGCGCATAGATATATTGGTTTTTTTGTGTCTTTCCATTTTCATTCAGTAAGTTATGCAGGGATTTATTTTGATTTTCAGAGATGTCCAGTTTCAGTGAATCCCGTTTTGTTTCGTATTCTTTAACCTTTTCGCGCTCATTCAACATCCTGTATGCTTGAATGATATTATCATACAATTCTAAAATATTCAGATGATTTTTGTATCCTTTAACTTTTTCGGCTTCTTTAAAATATAAAACGGCATTTTTGTAGTCCGCTTTTTCCGTGGAAATCCGCCCCAACACCAAAAAATTAGAAAATTGGATATCATTTATGCTGTTTCCTTTATCTTTTGAAACAGATAATTTAACGTAATATTCTGCCGAATCTATATTTTTCAGATCAATAAAAACTCCGCTTCGGTTTGAATAGTCAATATACCGAAATTTTTCTTTCTCTTTTTCGTCCGTGAATTTTTCATACTCATGAGCGCTCAGTTTGAGATATTTGAGTTGATTTTCATAATCCTTTTGAAAATAATAATAATTAGAAAATGATATGAAAAGATTTACCCTTGTAAGGATAGTTATAAAATCTTTATTTTCAACCTTGTTGATAATATTTTTACCTTGTTTTAATTCCTCAAATGCTTTGACATAAAGTCCATTAAAGGCATAAGCGCTGAAAAGATATAGTTTTGCAGAAGTCTGATAAACAGGATTCTGGTAAGATTCCGCTTTTTGAAATAATAATTTTGCCGTAATCATTAATTTCTCAAAATTATTTTTCGATTCGTAATAAACACATTGAGTCGAAATAGCACATAATTCTGCTTCCTTATTTTTTTCGTTTTGTGCTTCCTGCATGATGATTGCAGCCTTTTGAAAAGCCTCTTCGGGCCTTGTAAAGACTAATCTGTCGTTCTCATATGCTCTTTTCAGTAAATCTTTTTGGGCAGTGGTTTCCTGCGAGAAGAGCATTGCGGTTCCCAAAAAGAAGATTGCCAATATTGCATAATACTTTATCATAAAAACAAAATTAAGTTTTTTATCACCTAATCCTTTTTTAAAAACCGGTTTAGAGTCTGTTTTATGCTGCTCTTTTTGAGGTAGATTATTTTTAAACCCAAATCCGTCATTAGAAAGTGCATTAAATTGTTTGTCAAATATTTATATTATGAATTTTCTAATGACCATCATTAGAAAATTCATGATTTATTTCATTGATTAAATGTATGATACTTCAAATTATTAGAATTTAAATGACGGATCTGAGATGATCAAATAGACCATATCTTAACCTGGTTGCTAACTTGTTTACACATGAACCCAATCGCCTTTTCAGGTAAATAAAGCCAATAAAATTAGATATGTTTTATACACCTTTTCAACCTTTTTAAGGTACATATTATTTAATGCAATTATAAGAATATTTTTTCAACAGATTATCAAATGAACCTGAAATATTTTGAAAAACTTTTTTTGCTTACATGGGCGTATGCAGTTTTGCTACTTTTATATTCTACGGAATCACTACTGATGCGTTAAAATTAATCACAAAATAAATCGTATTGTTATTTGACATTTTGATTGGCTTGTACCTCGGTAAGCAGTTCCTTAACTGAAGTTTTATCGAAAGCAGATATTCCTAAAATTTGCATTGTTTCGTAAACCGACAAGTTGGTTTTGAGTGAATGCTTGATATATGCCACAATCAGATAAGTGCAGATAGCCACCCATATATGAATGTTTACTGCATTTTCTGAGTGACCCCATAATCTTTTGATGGTGAGGTTCTGCTTTATCCATTTGAAAAACACCTCTATTTGCCATCGATTTTTGTATAAACGTGCAACTTCAAGGGCCGATACGTCAAAATTGTTGGTTAAAAACACGAGCAATAAGGCTTTTTCTTGGTCGTAATATTCAACAAGCCTAAGGTTCTCCGGGTAAAGTTTTTTAGACTTATACCCATTAAGTTTGATGGTTTTATCACCTTTTAACCCCATTGAATCATCAATATTGAAGTTTCTTTCGATTTCAATATAATCGAGCGATATTTTTGCTCTGGTTACAAAATATGCCCCTACTTTATGGATATTGTACAATGCGAGAAAATCGACATAAGCCTTATCCATCAAATAAATAGCATTAGAAACTGGAATGATCTCATCAAGTGCGTTGCTGTCATGGTATTTACCATCGGTAATAAGGATAAAGGTCGGTATGCTACCCCGCAAATCAAGCAAGGTATGGACTTTTATTGCACCCCGTGAGTATTTTCCAGGTGCCCATTGGAACAACTTGATGCTAAGCGATATCGTTGTCGAATCTAAAGCAAACACATCATTGTCAATGTCGATATTGGAGATTGGGGTATCTTGATAAAGAGGTCTTTCCAGTTTTATCAGATACTCTCCAAAATCAGCAAATATGTGCCAATTACGATTTTCATTTGCCCGCGATAAAGTTGATTGTTCAACATGTTGCTTAATACCCAGATGATAAAGCTTCTTCTTGTGAGCTTTAAGACATAAACAAATATCACGTAATGAATTAAGAGAAGTCAGTTGACCAAAGAAAAGTTGTAAAAACTGGTTCCAACAATTCAAATTTCTGATCCTGTGGTCACCATTATACCGATTTACACATTTTTCAAACTCATACCTGTTGACAAATTGTAAAAGCTGGGTGAATACATACTTACCTGAATTCATAATCATGCACTTAAAAAAATGCAAAACTACAGGTCAATTCAAATCAAAAAATCAAAGAACGATTATATTTGTTTTTATATCAATTATTTACAACTAATTTTGAAAAGTTAACGCATCACTAGTATTCATTGATAATGTTTTTACTTCCAAATAGCAATCTGTCCCGGGTTTAATCCTGCACGAAATGAATATTTTTTCTTCCCTTGTTTATCAAAACAATATACTTCACCTGTATTGATAAATCCGTGTGCATCGCTAATGAATACATCACCTGAATACTTATCCACTGCTATGCCATACACGGTTTCTATTTCAGTACCATCGCTGACAAACTGATTGCCGATAAGTTTCTCGTTTTTAACATCAATCAACATAATTTTTGAGCCGGAGCCAGTAATGTAATCGTAATAATAAACATAAGCTGTATCGCCATTAATGGCGAGGTTAAGTGCTTCCAGGTCGGGAAAGGTATATTTCAACTGGTCGGTTTTGCTATCAATTACCTGGAGGCACATTTTTATTTTTCCGTAATTACCACGTGAGATTACGTATAAATCACCATAATCATCGGCAACGATGCGGTAAGGATTGATGCGAACAGTAATTTTCTTAACTTCAGATTGTGTGGCAATATCTATCACCGAAACAGTACTATCGTAATCCGGAGCATCCAGTCCACCGGAATTGGAAACATAAATTTTACCGTTTGTTATAGCGATTCCGTCAGGATTATTTCCTGTAGTAATGTAATTTTCTATTTCGAGTGTTGCTGTATCCACCACGGCTACCGTTCCATCGAAACTGCAAACGTAGGCTTTGTTTTTATCGAAAGCAATGTACCGCGGCTGGCGTGGTGTATCTCCATTGAAAAAAGGAATTCTTTTTATACTCACACCTGAAGCAGCATCCACCACTTCCAACTGGCTCGAAACATTTACCACGATATATATTTTACTTCCGTAAATGGCAATGTCATTACCCGTATCGCCAAGTTTACGACCGTTTTTAGCAAGGAAATAATCCGTTTGAGCCGCTGAATCGAAAAAATTGAAAAAGGTAAGCGAAGCATTATTCATGTTGAAGAGTCCCTCGTTGAGCACATAAATCGCTTTTGCAGGTTCATTACCGGATTGCGGGTCGTCCGGGGCAGATGGTTCTTTTTTGCACGAGGCAAACAAGAGCGGCAATAACAGCAGGGGTAAAAAATATTTCTTTATCATATTCATACAGAAGGTTATTGTTTTAATATACTACGGTTATGGCAAAAGCATAGGCGCGTCCCGGCATGGGGAAACTACGTATTACTTCATATTGGGTATCAAATAAATTACTGATCTCTCCTTTCAGTCTTACAGAATATAAGGTTCTTTTTATTTCATAGAGCAAAGACACATCGCTCGTCCACCAGGAAGAAAGCATATTCTCATAAATATTTTCTCCAAGCACATAGCGATAGCCATTATACAAAGCGTTATAACTTAAAGAAAAAGAACGATAGGTTGCGGAAGCCCTTGCCGAGAAAGTTTCGTAAGGGATATATGGAATTTGCTGATTGTAAGTGGAAGAGTTCTCGTCCGTAACATCAGTAGCTTCCTGGTAAGTATAATTACACGAAAGTGCATAGCTGATATCCCAAAGCGGGCGGGTTTTCATGTCATACTGCAATTCTGCACCCCGAACATCCACTTTACCAATATTCCGCATCGACCAAACAAAAAGATTTTTGGTAGGAACAGCCACAATTTTATCCTTTACATAATTGTAAAAAGCATCCGCTTTCAGCGACACATAATCAATAAAGTCAAAATTACAGTAAGCTGTCAGCCCAAGGTTGTATTCCCTGGCATATTCAGGATTCAGTTCATTGTTTCCCACAAGGGTATAATATAAATCGTTGAAAGTAGGCATACGAAAGATGTCTTTGTAAAGGAATCGTATTCTAAGCGAAGGAAAGTCCATCAGCTTGTACCCGGCAGAAAACGAAGGACTGAGAATGCTTCGCGAAGGTGCAGATTTTCCCTTTTCTGTTTCGTCGTGCACCAACGTAGCAAGCAGGTTGCCGTTACATTCTATTCTGTTACGTGAATACTGCAGGGCAAAAACATTAAGAAAAGAATAACGGATCGGGGTAACAAAATCATCCAAATTAGCATCCAGCTTATTTATAAAGAAATCAGAAGCCAATGATAAACGAAGCGAATCAACCGGTTTCCAGGCAACAACCTGCGAAAAATAATATTCCTGCTGAAGATAATGATTATCCAGTTTTCCACTTGTATTCAGGTAGTCCGGGTCAAGATAGCGCAGCCAGTTACGCGAAAACTTCAGGTTGGTAAGCCATTCCCAGTGTTTTTTATTGTTACTGCGGAACTGAAGATTGGCAAAAAAGTCGCTGTTCCAAAGCCGTTGCGAGGCAAAGGGATTGTAATAAATTACTGCACCCGGTAATCCCCTTTCCGAATTGTAATAATATAGTTTCAGCGAAAGCTTAGAACTGTCGCAAAGCACCGAAACCACACTTCCGTTAATGTTCAGGGATTCTATATCAGAATTTTTCCGTTTTTGCGTAGAATCATGGTTGTTACCATAGTCTATTTTTACCGGATAATCTCCGGCAGCACTGGTATAATCGAAGGAAAAATCAGAATAAGTAGTTTTATTCCAACGATTTTGTATGGTAAAAACCGGATTAAAAAGACCGAAAGAGCCTGCTTTTATTCCGGCTTTTACATTTATGTTTTTATTGATAAAGGCAGGTTTTTCTGATTGTATGCTGATGATGCTCGCTGATGCATAATAACGTGCAGGCAGACAATGGGCAGAACTCTGTCCAATAATCAAAGACACATCGTTGGAATTTCCGGTTGATACTTTTCCCAGGTCAATTTGTCCGGTAGCCATGTCGCTGAAAGGTACGCCATCCATGAATACACCTGTATGATTGGCTCCCAAACTTCGTACCATCACCGTTTTTAAGCCACCTATACCACCATAATCTTTGAGTGTAACCCCTGAAAAAGTCTTAATGGCATCGGCAGCAGTATTTCCGGCAATCCTTTCCAGTTCAATTTTGGTAAGGGTTTGCATGGGAGTTATTGACTTGTCTTTAAGCAGTGTTTTTGTGCCGGTTATTTCCACGCCTTTTAGCCGGAGCGTATCCCTTACCGGTTTCTGGGCAAAAGATACTCCAAAGCTAAAGCTGATACATAACAATACTACAAACCGGCAATTCATTGCAAAAATTTATATAAAAGCTCTGTGCCTTTCGATTTCGCTCAAGGCACAGGGATTTTTAATTATCAGGTCTGATTATTTTTTTATTAGTTTAACTGTACTTATTTCCGTTCCATTAATTACCCTCAGCAGGTAATATCCTGGTTTTAATGCAGAAGTGTTTATCATAAAAGATGCCTCCGTACATTTCTTACACAATAACTGCTTGCCGGTAACATCCAGCAAAGTAACTTCACTTTCTTTGGCATTGCTTACATAACAATAGTCAGCACATGGATTGGGATAAACATGAATATCTGTTTTTGCAACAGGATTATCGTTAATACCATAAGTACCACTTGGCAACAAGGCTAAATTATCCATGCAAAAATAGGCAGGAGTATTTATTCCGTATAAACCGGCATCGGTTGATTCAACGTAACAGTCCAGTTTCGTTACCTCATCAAGTAAAGAAAGGTCAACCCACCGCCAGTCTTTTACCACATAATCCTGTGAATTATCTTCAAAACGATAATCGGCAAGATAAAAAATTACGGAATCGGTAATGATATTCTGGCTATCATATCCGCGTACGATCAAACGGTACCAATCCGGGTCGTTGCCTGTGACTCCGCCAAATTTTTTGGCATAACCATCTCCGTTGATCATCGAAAGAGCCGTATAAGTATCATTTGTAACATAAAAACCTGAAATATGATGCGAATGATTATCCGTAAAATTGATTTCTGCAGGGATAGGTACATTACCGTTCATCCAGTCGGTAGCAACAAAGCATACGGCATAGTTGGTAGAATCGCCATCCACGCCGGCAGTTTCCAGGGCATCCCTTGTATAGGCACTGTATTGGTTAGTATAACCTGCTGTTGACGTATCGTTCATCGAACTGTAAGCAAAACCATTCCACGAAAAATATGTATTGTCGTAAGTATTGGAAAAATGAGCCACCCCGCTGTTGAATCCGCCGGTTCCATCGGAACCATTCCAGTAAGAATTGGCATCTAAAGTCAGATCGTTAAATGTTGACATAAGATAAGGTGTTCCGGCATGGATAATTCCTACTGCATCCAGGTCGAAGCCACAGGAATAATACGGTGTAGGCCAGGGATCATTAACTTTATGTCCTTGCGAATCGTAAGAGCAGTAAGGTTCAAGAATATTTCCAACCACATCTGTAATCTTAACATAACGTATATTGTTTATGTCTAAATTGGCAGAATCAGCAAGGTCGGCAAGATCGAAAGGAGTACCATAACCCTGACGGTATTTCCCTGCGAGGTTATTAATCTTGGTAGGATTCAATGCATCATAGCCTCCTACCTGGGTAGTTTCATCGGTAAGCGATACCGATGGAAACCTTACGAAATGAGTACCATCAGAACTTACTTCCACAAAAGCAAGTTCGAGAAAAGCATCACTAAACCCATTTTCAAACACGGCAAAATCAAATCCATCCCCGTTAATGATAGTACGGTCAAAGGTTAATATGGCATAACCACCATCACCTAAGCTTGCTACGTCCATAGAACTTTCCTTTGCCTGCCCTAATGTGATGGAAGGCGTTCCGAAAGAAGCATGATTGTAACCTCCGTAAGTTATAGTAGGATCATCTATTTGAATCAATCCTCTGTGTACCTCGCAACCCGTAGCCCAGGATTGAAAAATGGCAGAATCCCATTTGATAGCCGTAGAACCTTCCTGACCGGCAGCGGGAGGATATTGAGCAAACAGCAATATGGACGAAAACATTAATAAAACGGATAAAGTAATTTTTTTCATTGTATAAAATTGTATTGATTAATGATTTTTATGAAACAATATGCTTGCTTTGCAATGCAGGAATCCGGCTTTGCAAAAATTCAAACAAACCAAATAACAACCCAATATAAACCAGATCGCCAATAAGAGTATGGGAAAAGAATGGAAGTCCGGCTACGTAACAAGCCATTAGTCCTGCCTGGGTATGTGGATACATGACGGTGGAGAACCATACACCAAAGTTGGAAACAATAAAGAACAGTAAGGATGCCGAGAGGCTTGCCACAAGCATGCTTTGTACTTTCACTTTCCGGATAAGAAAACCCGACAGCAAAACGATGAGTGCAAAAGTCCCGTAAGTGAAATAAAACCCGTCGTAAAACAACACAAACTGGTGGTAATACGAGTAGTTTAGCAAGATATCACTCAGCCATAGCGAAACAAGCGGAACAAGATAAGCCATATACCTTTTGGAATAATAAATTCCGCCAAACAAGGCAATGGCTGCAACAGGCGAGAAATTGGGTGGATGGGGCAGCAGGCGGCAAAGTGCCGTAATTACAATAATAAACGCAATGACTCTATTACGAAGATGTACATTTTTCTTGTTGATCATACCTGATATAATTTTAGTTTGTAAATACTTTCAATCACATCATCGTTGACAGGTATAACAAAACCCCTCAACAAAACGGTAACCAAAACGGGAAAAGAAAAATAAAGAATGATTATAGTATATTCTTTATTCTTCGCCTTTCACCCGAAAGCTACGAATTATTACATGCGGCAGGTCTTCTGGCTTGTTCTGTTTTAACCGGCGCCTTCCCATCCCATAAACGGGGCAGTGGCAAGAGGAGTGATTAAAATCTGATAGAACTTACAGCTACGGGGATAGCTCCTGTTTTCCACAGGATTCCCTTTTAATCGGCTAAGAACCGTATGCAAGGCAAAAATACATTTTTTATTTACTTCGTTGCGGCAATAAAAAAATAAAAATATTAACCAAGGGTTGTGAATATCGTTTCTCTTTCCAGAAAATAAAAAGGGATGGACAATGCCACCCCTTCTTATATCAACGATAAAATCCTATAACTTTTTAACAGCTTCTTATTTATCTGACTTGTCAGTGTAAAAAAAATCAACAACTTCCTACACCCTGAATTTTCATCTTTAAATTTACCAAATCAAAAAGTTGCATTCGTAATTATCTACTCAACCCAAAGCACCAGCCCTTTCAGGTATTCGCCTTCCGGGTGAAATGCATTTACAGGGTGGTCGGGCGACTGGGTAAGGTGGTGCATAATGCGCACATTACGCCCGGCTTCAATGGCAGCCGACACCACTGTGGAAGTAAACAAATTCCTGTCAATAGCCTGTGAGCAGGAGAAAGTAAACAGCAAACCACCTGGTTTAATATGCTTTATAACCTGATAATTGATATATTTATAACCTTTTATCGCTTGTTTGCGCTGGCTTAAATGTTTGGCAAAGGCGGGTGGGTCTAAAATAATAAGATCGTATTTTGCTGGCAGGTTTTCGAGATATTTTTTAGCATCTGACACTATTGATTGATGCCTGTCACCGGTAAAACTATTAATGGCAACATTTTCTTCCGTAAGTTCTATGGCTTTTCGCGAGCTGTCGAGCGACACCACCCTTTCAGCCCCCGCCTGCAACGCATACACCGAAAAGCCTCCCGTATAGCAAAACATATTCAGCACATTCCTTCCTGCAGCATAGGTTGCAAGCAATTGCCGGTTGCAGCACTGATCGAGGAAAAAGCCCGTTTTTTGCCCCTGCTCCCAATCAATATGAAAGCGGTGATTGTTCTCCTTAATAATAGTACTGCTTTTTTCTCCTTTCAGGTATTCGTTTTGCGTAGCTATTCCCGGCAGGGTTTCGCAACTTTTGTCGTACACGGCATCAACTTTTTCGCCCAGCACTTCGGTTATGGCGTCGGCTAACTGATGTCGCAGTGCATACACCCCAGCAGTATGCGCCTGAATAACAACAGTAGAAGCATACACATCGGCAATCAGCCCGGGTATTCCGTCGCCTTCGGTAAAAAAAAGCCGGTATGCATTGGTAGCATCCAAACCACTTGCACCTATACTTTGCCGGTAAACGAACGCTTTCCTGATTTTTTCTTTCCAGAAAGCATAGTCGGCATCGGTACGTTCGAAAGAAAAGATTTTAACGGCTATTGAATTATGCTGATAAAAACCGGTAGCCAGGTATTCCCCTGTTGCCGAAAACACTTCTACAATATCCCCCTCCTGTACCTTTCCTTTTATCTTATCAATGGCTCCCGAAAATACCCAGGGATGAAAACGACGCAAAGGCTCTTCTTTACCTTTTTTCAGTAGTATTTGTGTAAACATGTTTATTGTTTTCCTGCAAAAATACGGTGTTTACAGGGTATAAGTGAAGTAAAATTATGTATATTTGCAGGTAGATTGAACATCGTTCAAATCTTTCCAATTGATTATATGTATTTTAAAAAAAAAGAAATATTTTTTTTATGATGTATATTTTTGGTAAAACTTAGTATTTTTGCATTTCTAAAGTATCATTAACCCTATAAAACAAACAACTATGAAAAAGTTTTTATTCATTTTATTGGTAATTCCAATTGCTTTTGGCTGTAATCAAAAGAAAATTAAAGATTTAGAACTAAAAAATGACAGTCTTACAAGCCAGGCACAATTGAAAGATACCACTATCATGTCGTATCTCAAATCGTTCAATGATATCCAAAGTAATCTCGATTCTATCAAGGGACGCGAAATGGTTATCAACGAAAGCACTTCCGGTAATGTGGAAATGAAACCCAACACACAGGAAAAAATTCTGAACGATATTCAGATTATCAATGATCTGATGCAACAGAACAAACAAAAATTAGGTGCTTTACAGGCAAAACTGAAAAAATCGAACGTTAAAGTGGTAGAACTGGAAAGAATGGTAGAAAATCTTACCAAACAAATTGCCGACAAAGATGCCGAAATTATTACCCTGAAAGAACAACTCGCCAAGTTAAACCTTGACAATGAGAAATTGAATGCCAGCGTTAGGGAACTAAATGCGAGAACCGATGCGCAGACAAAAACCATCAATGAACAAACTTCAAAAATTAACGAACAAACTACTGCGCTCAACACTGCTTTTTGGTGCATAGGTACCAGAAAAGAACTGAAAAAGAACAATGTAATTGCCCGTGGTGGAAAATTGCTTCCCAACTTTAACAAAAATTTCTTTACCAAAATTGACGTTACCCAGGTAACATCTATCAATATTGGCGGAAAGAAAATCAAAATGCTCACCACCCATCCTTCTTCATCCTACAAAATGATAGGTGATAAAAAAATCGAGAGCATAACCATTACCAACCCGCATGAATTTTGGAGCACCTCCAAATTCCTTGTGATTGAAGAATAAATTTGCTTTTTAGATAGTAAAAACCCGTTTCCGGAAAAGAAACGGGTTTTTTTTATACGTTTGTGAGAAAATTGCATTCTGCAAAAAGAATGTCCAATAAAAGAAAAACATGATAAAAATCCATAAAATAGCCCTCGCAGCCGGAATAGTACTCCTGGCATTTTTAGCATGGTATTTCAGCACCATTGTTTCCTATATTTGTATAGCTGCTATCGTTTCGTTTATCGGGCAACCGATGGTAACCCGGCTCAATTCTATCCATATCAGGAAACGGAAATTACCTCCCGTCGTCAGCACCCTAATCACCTTATTCCTGTTGCTACTGGTGATTACCTTATTCATTCTGTTATTTGTCCCCCTCATAGCGCATGAAGCGAAAGTTCTTTCAGCCATTGATTACAACAAAATGCTTGAAGATATTCAGGTTCCTCTTGCCCGCCTCGAAATGATGCTGAATGATTATGGCATACTTGCACATGGAGAAACCTTGCAATCGGCATTAAAAACTCAGTTACGCTCTATCATTGATGTTGCCACCTTTTCCGATTTTTTCGGACAAATCATCAGTTTTACAGGTTCTTTTTTTGTGGGATTATTTTCAGTGCTGTTTATCAGTTTTTTCTTTTTGAAAGATGAACATTTGTTTTACAAAGGAATAATGCTGCTTGTCCCTTTGAAATACAAAGAACAAACCTCACGTGTGCTCGACGAAACCAAGCACCTGCTAAGCCGGTATTTTACAGGTTTAATTATCGAATTGATAAGCGTAATCGCATTACTGAGCATAGGACTGAGCATTCTGGGAGTTAAAAACGCACTGATTATGGCGTTTTTTGGAGGAATAATGAATATCATTCCCTATGTGGGTCCGGTTATCGGCACTTCGGTAGGGGTAATTCTGGGTGTTGCAGGTAGCCTTGATTCAGGATTAACTACGGATTTGCTGTGGCTTACCCTGTTTATCATTGCCGTTTTTGGCATTACCAATAGCATTGACGGAATGCTTCTTCAGCCTTTTATTTTTTCAAATAGCGTAAAAGCCCATCCCCTCGAAATCTTTCTGGTAATTTTAGTTGCCGGCAGCGTTTCGGGTATAGTAGGTATGATTATAGCTATTCCCGTTTATACGGTTATCCGCATCGTGGCGAGGGAATTTTTTAGCCGGTTCCGCATTGTAAAACAACTTACCGATAAAATGTAAAAGGGGGCAAAAGCCCATGAAAAAGTGGATTATACGGCTAAATAATTGTTACTCATTGCTTAATTTGATGACTTTCAGGCGTTTGCTCAACCTGAGTAAACTTGTTTTGAGTTATTTTATGAGCGTGATACTGAAAAAGCCTGTTTACTGGGGTATGCCTTTTTCGATAGCAATTGAGCCTGTAGCTTTTTGCAATCTGCAATGTAAAGAATGTCCTACAGGGAAACAAAACCTGCAACGGGAAACCGGTACCATGGAATTCGACGTTTTTAAAAAAATCATTGATGACCTTCCCCCTGAAGTGTTTTACCTTACTCTTTATTTCCAGGGAGAGCCTTATCTTAATAAGCATTTTTTCGAAATGGCGGCTTACGCCTGTTCCCGGAGGCTGTATGTTTCTTCTTCTACAAACGGACATTTCCTCGATATTAACAGTGCCCGCAACACCATTAATTCGGGTGTTCACCGGCTCATAGTGTCGCTCGACGGTACCGATGTCGAAAGCTACTCATCTTATCGTACCGGTGGCGACTTTAATAAGGTTACGGAAGGAATACTTACCCTGTCGGAACAGAAAAAACAATTGAAAAGCCTGCACCCTTATCTTATCGCACAGTGCATTGTGTTACGAACCAATGAGCACCTGCTTGGAAAATTTCAATCATTGAGTAAAAAACTTGGTGCCGACGCCGTAAGCATAAAAACCGCCCAGTTTTACGATCTCACCGACAGTAACCCGTTGATACCTTCACTTGAGAATTATTCGCGCTATAGCCGGGATAGTCAGGGTATGTACCATATCAAAAATCCGCTGCATAATCATTGTTTCCGCATGTGGAGTGGTGCTGTAATTACCTGGGATGGCCAATTATTGCCCTGTTGTTACGACAAAGATGCTTCGTACACGTATGGAAATCTTAACCGTGAACCCTTCCGCCGGTTATGGAAAAACGAAAAGGCTTCCGCTTTCCGAAAAGCAGTTTTTTCACACAGGAAAGCGATAGATATTTGCCGGAATTGTACCGAATAGTTTCCGAAACCTTTTAAAAACAAAGAGATTCGCTACCACAAGGATAGCGAATCTCTTTTGTATGAAAGGGCTTTTAGGTTATTTTTTTAGTGTCATGGGTTTGCCTAAGTAAAAGTCGAGAACTTTAGTTTTGAAAACGTAATCGTATTTCGATTGCAGCAACTCGGAATGAGATTTATTCAGTTCTTTTTTGGTATTGTTATAATCAACAGTATTAAGCAAGCCAACGGTAAATTTTTGTTCTGAATATTTAAAGGCTTCTTCCGAAGCAGCCACTTTTTTCCCGGATGCCTGGTATCTGTTGAGCGATGCCTTGGCATCAGCATAGGCTTGCTGGATAGTTTTCCTCAGGTTATTTTCGGCAAGTTGAAGGTCGAGTTCGGCACTTTTAATTCCAATTTTTGATTTATTGATATTGGTGCGAACCTGCCAGGTATTAAAAATAGGGATATTCAATGAAAGTCCTATGGATTTATTGTCGTTGTCTTTAATTTGATTGGAGAACGAACGGGTTTTGTATTCGTAATCATAAACCGGTTGCAAAATTTCTTCCCCACTTTTTGTTTTTAATACAGAAATTTCATATTTACCAGTTCCCAGTTGACTGGCATCTTTGCTGGCACCAGAGTAGCCTGTAGCCCAGCTTCCTCCCAAAGAAAGTGTAGGGTATTGATAACCACGTACACGTGCAAGCCCCAGTTCAGAACTTTTTACTTTTAATTTGGCACTTTTTATTTCTGGCTGGTTGTTAAGGGCAAAATCATAAATTTTATCAGGATTTTCAAGCAAATAAGATTGTTCTCCAAGTGAAATTTCAGGCTTTTCGATGCTGAAGCCGTTAACTGAAGGCAAATCCATCATTTGGGCCAAACTAAGATACGCCAGGTCGAGCTGGTTTTGTGTTTCCACAACCGACAATTCTTCAGTGGCAGCCTGGGCTTCAATTGTAAGGAGATCGCCATTGGCAAGAGTTCCGGCTTCTACCATTTTTTGCATACGGGCTACCTGCATCTGTGTAATTTCGAGCTGGTTTTTGTTTACATCAAGCATTTCGGTATAATACAACACCTGCAGGTACATCGTAGCGATACTGAGTGCAATATCATTGGCATATTTTTCTTTATCCAGTCGGTTGTAGTCGAGTTTTACCATGTTCTGGCGGATAGTATTTATTTTTTCAAATCCGTTAAAAAGGGTAATGGAACTTTGCAGGTAAAAGTTGTTGGATTGCACCCGTTCGGTAGCAAACTGATTGGTGTAACGGTCAATGGTTTGTCCATAATTATAGGAATGAGTGGCACCTCCGTTAAGGTCGGGAAGAAGCCCCATTTTGCTTTGCAAAAGATCGGCATCGGCATTGTCAATAGCCAGTTGTTGCTGTTTGATCTGCAGATTCTTTTCCATGGCATACTGAATACAATCCTCAAGAGACCAAAGTTTTTGGGCATTGGCAGCCCAACTTGTGATCAACACCAGTAAAAAAATAATGATGGGTTTTTTAATCATATAGATATATTTTTTTTAATTAGCCATTTAATGTTAAAATATCATGCCAGTTTTAATAATTATCTAATTTTCATTTACTTATAATCTATCCATTTTTTTTGAATGTTCATGCCCGCTCAAAGCAAGTACATTTCCGGACAGGAAAAACCGGAGTATTGGATTTCTTTGCAACGACAAGGTAAATTTCAGAAATTTATTGTCATCTTTGTAGAACAAACGCATAAATTTACACAATAATATTTTTCTGGTATGAAAACAGTAAATTTTTCTGGTTTTTTTATATTTTTAGTTGCATTTTTTGGAATTCCATCATTGGTTTTTGCAGATAAAAATCCGGGCGACAGCCTCGACGTTATTCATTATGACATTCATTTACAAAATATTGATATAACTAGCCAAACCATTGAAGGATTCACTACCCTTACTCTTACCCCCAAAACGGCTACCCTTGCTGAGTTACACATTGAACTCTTAGCATTGACGACCGATTCGGTTAAGGTAAATGGTATTTCAGCAGATTTCGAGCAAGCGAACAATATCTTGCTGAAAGTTATTCCACAGCAGCCTCTTATGATGGGCGATACTGCCGAAGTTTGTATTTACTACCATGGTCACCCGTTTACCGATGCTTCCGGTTGGGGAGGATTCCATTTTTCAGGAAATTATGCATTCAACCTCGGAGTGGGTTTCGATTCCAACCCTCACAATTTAGGCAAAGCCTGGTTTCCCTGCATTGACGATTTTACTGACCGTGCCCTTTACGACATGTATATTACTGTTGCCGACGATATTACAGCAATTTGTGGAGGCACTCTCATCAGCGAAACCTCTAACGGAAACGGAACAAAAATATTCCATTGGAAAATGGCAAACGATATTCCCACTTACCTGGCTTCTGTGGCTGTGGGCAGTTACGTAGCTGTTCGCGATACTTTCGACGGCATGAACCAGCGGGTTCCCATCGCCATTTATGTGCGTCCGGCTGATTCGGTTAAAGCCGTAGGTTCGTTTGTACATCTGAAAGAGATATTGGCAATTTACGAAAACCGTTTCGGCCCTTATTCCTGGGAAAGAGTTGGATATGTTGGCGCTTCATTAGGCGCAATGGAACATGCCACCAATATCACGTATCCAAATTCAAGTATAAACGGGAATACTACTGACGAATGGCTTTATGCACATGAATTATCACACATGTGGTTTGGCGATAAAGTTACCTGTGCCAGCGCCGAGGATATGTGGCTTAACGAAGGTTGGGCTGTATTTTGTGAATCGGTATTTAAAGAAGGATTGTATGGCAAACAAGCGTACAAGGACAATATCCGCAGCAAACTCAAGGAAGTTTTGCAATTTACACATCATACAGATCTTGAATACAGGGCGATATACGGAATACCTCCTGAATTTACCTATGGAAGTACCGTTTACGATAAAGGAGGGCAGGTAGCCCATACCCTGAGAGGCTATCTTGGCGACAGTTTGTTTTTTGACGGAATAAAAGGCTTTCTTACCGAATTTGTTTATAACCATGCATCTTCCTGGGATTTGCGTGATTATCTCACTGCACGTACAGGTATTAACTTAGATGCCTTTTTTGAAACATGGATTTTTACCCCGGGATTTCCCCATTTCTCGGTAGATTCGTTTACTGTAGTACCTACTGATAATCAATACAATGTTACTGTTTATACGAAGCAAAAAGCCAGAGGAACAAACCATTATTCCGCAGCTAACCGTGTGGAAATTACTTTTCTTAACGACCAATGGAACTTCACAAGTGATACCATGATTTTTTCCGGTTTAACCGGACAAAAAACTTTCCAGTTGCCTTTCGCACCCGAAGCCGTACTTATGGATGCTAACGACAAACTGAGCGACGCAGTTACTGCCTATTCCGATACTATAAAAGGAACAGGTTTAAGGGAATATCCCGATTGTTTTTTCAAACTCGATGTTCAGAATGTTTCGAATTCTGCTTTTCTCCGTATCGAACACAACTGGGTAGCTCCTGATTCGCTTAAAACTCCGCAGTATGGACTTACGCTTTCCGATTACCGCTATTGGAAAGTAGATGGGATTTTCCCGGCAGAATTTTCAGCCAATGGCTGGTTTAACTATAACAAAGGCTCTTATCTTGATAATACCCTGATTACTGACCCCGACGATTCTTTAGTAATCCTTTATCGTCCTTCACCGGCTTCCGACTGGCAGGCAATTGCTTTCACACGTATCGGTCCATGGGGCATAGGAAATGTCATCGTGAATAATCTGCAAAAAGGGGAATATACACTTGCCGTTTGGGACGAAACAGTTGCAGGAGCAGGCGAAAAGAAAAACAAAGCAGGAGGTTTTTTATTGTATCCCAATCCCTCAGGAAGTGATGTTATTATTGAATATAGCATTGAAAAAAAGGGGGTGATGGAAGTATATTCTTTAGCAGGAAAAAAAATGGATGCCTTCAGGCTTTCCCCCGGAAAACATCAGTATTGCTATAAACACAGCCAACTTACTTCCGGCACATACCTGCTGAAAATGCGGCTCGATGCGGGTGAAGATTACATAGTTAAAAAGTTGGTAATTCACTGATTTACTATCAGCCTGAATCCAATCCCGTGGACATTGATTAATTCTACATTGGGGTCGTTTTTCAGATATTTTCTCAGTTTGGCGATGTAAACGTCCATACTTCTCGCATTAAAATAACTGTCGTCGAACCAGATTTTTATCAATGCATAGGAACGTTCAACCACCTCTTGCATGTTTTCGCATAAAAGCATCAGCAAATCCGATTCTTTTGACGTGAGTTTCTGCTCAAACCCTGGAAATGTAAGTAATTGGCGGTTGTAATCAAAAATGTAATTTCCAATTTGGAAAACTGTATTATCGTTGCTTCTGAGAGATCCTGTTCGCCGGATAATGGCTTGTATTCGCATTAACAGTTCATCCATGTTAAAAGGCTTGGTGAGATAATCGTCGGCGCCTACTTCAAAGCCTTTCAGTTTGTCCTCAGGCATTGTTTTTGCCGTAAGAAAAAGGATCGGAATCTTTTTATCGAGGCTTCTTATATCTTTAGCAAGTGTAAAGCCATCTTTTACAGGCATCATAACGTCAATAATGCAAAAATCGAAATTGTGTTCTTTAAATGCAACTAAAGCCTTCATTCCATTATCACACAATGTAGTAGAATATCCTTTTGCTTCAAGAAACGTTTTGAGAATACTCCCGAGGTTGGGGTCGTCTTCTGCTAATAAAATGTTTACTTTTCTCTTTTCCATTACATTTATTATTAATTTTCACGGTTATTATCTAATGGTAAAAATATTTTAAATATTGAGCCCTTTTTCAATTCACTCTCAACGGTAACGCTGCCATCATGTTTGTTTACAATAGCTTTTACGTAACTAAGACCTAATCCAAATCCTTTTACATCGTGTACATTTCCTGTGTGGACCCGGTATAAATTGTCAAAAATTTTCTTCTGATTTGATTTACTGATACCAATACCGTTATCTTCTACGGTAATCATTATTCCTTCACTTACATTACCGGTCGAAATCATTATTTGTGGAGTTACAGGGGTATATTTATTTGCATTATCGAGTAAATTATTGATAACATTAGTTATGTGTTCTTTATCTGCAAACAGGCAAAAATTAGTTGCATTCAGTTCCATCTGAATTTTGCCTCCTTTTTTATCAACCTGAAGCGAAAAGTTTTTTACAACCTCTGCAATAATACTATGAATATCAATTATTTCTTTTTTAAGCTTTAATTGCCCTTTTTCTATTACCGCTGTTTGGAGTATTTTTTCTGCCATACTACCTAAGCGTTTGTTTTCCTGACTGATAATATTTATATAGTTTTCCTGTATGTTTTCCATTTTACGGACGTCATTATCGTTAAGCGCCTGGCATGCTAAAGAAATTGTCGAAATAGGTGTTTTAAACTCGTGCGTCATGTTATTGATAAAATCACTTTTCATTTCTCCGAGTTTCTTTTGCCGGATGATGGTAGTGATGGTATAAGAAAAAAGCAGGATTATTACAATGATAAGTATGATGGAAATAAGAAGCATACCTGATAATTGTGTAAAAAGGTAGCGTTTTTCGTGCGGGAAATACAGCAACAGGTATTCCGGTGAAAAAGACAAATCGCTGGGAAAAAGCTGAAATCCAAAGCCCCTGCTGAATAGTTTTTTTGAATACTGTCCTGTTTTTTCATACACTATACGGTTTTGTATGGCACTGTAGATTCCGAATTCGTAACTGGTTTCTATACCATTTTTTTTTAGTTCGTATGATAATAATGAATCAATAAGTACAATATTTATTTTACGAGTACCGGGCTTAACCTTATTAAAATTCATCAAATCATCAAAGACCTCGTCTATCAACGAAAATTTAATTTTCATCAATTCCTTAAGTCTGTGCCGGCTCATTTTACCGGTAATGTTTTTTGTGTTCCCGTTTAATTTACCCGACCGGGTTTTTTCAGCATAAATAGGTTTGGCTTCCGCCTTAGCTGCTCCGTTTTCAGTAATAATAGTCGTATCGAAATGTTCTACCGTTTTGTTTTCCGATTTCTGTGTGTATTCAATTTCGACTCTTTCAGAAGAGTAGCTAAAAATACTATCGGGCGCAGACAGCCGTTGACGTTTTTTAAATTCATTAAAATACAATGTATTAATTGAATCAATGGCTTTAAAAAGATCGGTTCCTCTTTGGTTCAGGCTCATCCGGTTATGAATTTGACCGGAAAGTTCAATTTTTTCAAGATTATAAATTACCCTCGAAACCGATTCCGTTACACTTCTTTCAAAATTAGCTTGTTTTACGGCAATAGCATTTTTTATCCAGTACATCTGAATTCCCACTAATGCTACCAACACAAGGCTGATAAGTACCGAAATAAATACTATTATTCTTTTATTCATTGCAGCAAAGTTACAGCTTGAGAATCAAATTATTCAGCAATTAACAAAATTTAACGATTTTTATATCTGATTAACAAGGAGTTTTATTTTAAAAATCGTACTTTTGTTGCACGCAACATCATCAAGTATCCGGCAAATTTAAGGAGAAGTAAAAGATAATATTGGTTAACCGAAATTTTATATGTTGTTTGTTTTGAAAAATGCGACATTTGTAAGTCGCATTTTTTTATTTTACCCTTTTGATTATATTTGTACTCGTAAAGTCAATATATAAAGTATGATAGATGTAAAAATTGATATTTCGAATGCTTTAGGTTTTGTTTCCATGGAAACAATCCGTTCTCTGCAACCTGCTATCAGCCAAAGCCATTTATCTCTGATAGAAAAGACTGGCAAGGGAAACAATTTTACAGGATGGGTACAACTTCCTCAAAATACCAGCCCGGACTTTCTTTCCACTATTGAGCAGGAAGCACTAAAAATAAAAAAAATTGCTGAAGTGGTAGTAGTTATCGGCATCGGGGGATCGTATCTTGGCGCAAAAGCTGTAATTGATGCTCTTTCACATCATTTCAGCAGTCTTAAATCTACCTGGGAAAGTCCCCTAATTTTATATGCAGGACAAAATTTGAGTGAAGACTATATTTCCGACCTTATCGAAATATTAAATACTAAAGAATATGCAATTATAGTTATTTCAAAATCAGGAACTACTACCGAACCGGCTGTAGCTTTCCGGATTTTAAAAGACCATATAAAGAAAAAGTATGGTAAAAATGCGCTCAAGAACCGCGTCGTCGTCATTACAGATAAAGAAAAAGGTGCGCTCAAAAAACTTGCTGACGACGAAGGATATACCACTTTTATCATTCCTGATGACGTGGGAGGACGTTATTCGGTATTCACCCCGGTAGGATTATTTCCGATAGCCGTTGCAGGATTCAACATCCGCAAACTAATAGCCGGAGCCCAACTTATGCAACAATACCTAACCTCGCAATCGGGGATGGTAGTTAACCCGGCTGCTTTGTATGCAGCAACACGAAATGCTTTATATCGTAAAAGTTTTACAACAGAAATATTTGTAAGCTACGAACCCCGCCTTTTATACCTTGCCGAATGGTGGAAGCAATTATTTGGTGAAAGTGAAGGGAAGGAATTAAAGGGAATTTTTCCGGCAACCGTAAGCAATACTACCGACCTGCATTCAATGGGGCAATATATTCAACAAGGGCAAAGGAATATTTTTGAAACTGTAATAAGTGTAAAAAATCCTGACAAAACAATCATAGTTCCCTTTGAAAAAGAAAATTCTGACGGCATTAATTTTCTTGCCGGTAAAAGAGTGTATACCATAAACCATAAAGCTGAATTGGGTACACTTCTTGCCCATATTGACGGAGGAGTACCCAATCTGGTGGTTGAAATTCCATCCATAAACGAATATACACTGGGACAACTACTGTACTTTTTCGAATATGCCTGCGCTCTGAGTGGTTATCTGCTACAGGTTAATCCTTTCGACCAACCTGGTGTAGAAGATTATAAAAAAAATATGTTTGCTCTATTGGATAAGCCTGGTTTTGAAGAAGAATCCCAAAAAATAAAAAAGCGTTTATTACTCTAATACCCAACAACTCATGAAAAAATTTGCAGTAGTTCTTGCCGGGTGTGGCACTCTGGATGGCGCCGAAATTCATGAAGCCACTTTACTTTTGTTAGCCATTAAAAAAGCTGGTGCTTCTTACGAAATATTTGCACCCGATATACCTCAATATTATGTAATAAACCACATTACAGGCGAAGAGATGCCTGAAAAACGTAATATTATGGTAGAAGCAGCCCGGATAGCCCGTGGAAAAATTAAAGAAATAGATACTTTTTGCCCCGACCAGTTTGACGTCCTTGCTTTTCCGGGAGGAACCGGTTTTACAAAAAACATGTGCAACTTTGCATTCAAAGGAGCAGAATGTGAAGTACATCCGAAAATTTCCCGTGCTATTTTAAAAATGGCAGAAACAAAAAAACCCATTGCTGCTATGTGTATTGCCCCGGTAGCCCTTGCCAGGGTTTTAAACAATGTACAAATTACCTTAGGTGCCGAACCTTCCAAGGCAGTGGATGCAATTAAAAAAATGGGCGCCAGGCATATTCCTTCAACGCATGGAGAAGTTGTTTATGATGAAAAATATAACGTGTTTACCACCCCTTCTTATATGCTTGATGCAAGTATAACCGACGTGGCAGAAGGTGCAGACAAACTGGTAGCAGCCATACTTTCACATTTAGGATAAAAAAACCCGTACGTTAAACGTACGGGTTACCCATCAAATTATGAGAAAATTAGTGTAAAAACATTTCGTCTCTCACAATATCATTATTCATCAAAATCTGCTTTAGAAGGAACCTCAGGCGCAGATATATTGATGTTACCTGTAGTATCAATATCGGCTGTTGTAGGTATCTCAGGTGCAAGATATTGAAATTCTGCATTTTCAATTGGTGCTTCAGAAGGTATTTCAGGCTTTGCTTGCAAAAGAAAGGCAAATGGCTCCAACATAGTAACAATTTCATCAAAACGTGCTTCTATAGGAGTTGCAGGTGTAAGTCGCAGATAAGAAGGAGGAATACTGTTTTCTGTCTTATTTACTACTGCTGCATTGGCAATCTGAAGGCTTATCATTGCTGCTGCTATCATGGTAAAAAAATTTATTTTCATGGTTTTTTGGTTTTTATGTGGTTGTTTCTATAATCGTGCCAGAAATTTTATTTGTTTGATTTTTAATTCTGTATATTCTTTATAATGTATTAACTATTTTATTTTTGTTCGTTTAGATAAGCAAGTGTTCGTTTTTGTGCACTCTTTGTCTTTTCTGGCTTGTATGTATCAGACGTTGTTTAAAAACATTTGTTACATACTAATACAAATATTTATATAACAATCACTATATCTTTAATTTATAATGATTGCCCTGTCTTTGCACAAACAAAAAAAGAGAAATTGTTTAATACAAAACAATGAATAATTAACCAGAATGCAGGAGTAAGTATTTTGTTCGCTACAGCTTACCTTCAACAACAATTACGATTTCACCTTTTACAGGTTTTTCTTTATAAAGATTGATTAATTCTGCCAGGGTAGTTCTTTGGGTTTCTTCATATATTTTGGTAAGCTCGCGACTTAAACTGGCTTTTCTTTCGGGTCCGAAAAAATCGGCAAATTGTTCCAGGGTTTTAAGAATACGGTGGGGAGATTCATAAAAAACAAGAGTATAGGGAACTTCCGCCAGCCATTTTAATCGGGTTTGCCGTCCCTTTTTGTGGGGAAGAAAACCTTCAAAAATGAATTTCTCGCAAGGCAATCCCGAATTGATAAGTGCGGGAACAAAGGCAGTAGCTCCGGGAAGGCACTCTACTGCAATACCTTCACGCAAACATTCGCGAACAAGCAAAAATCCCGGATCCGAAATTCCCGGCGTGCCCGCATCACTTACCAGAGCTATCGTATTTTCAACGTGAAACTTCGCAACAATGTCTTTTACAACTTTATGTTCATTAAACAGGTGAAACGAAAACATGCGGGTGGTAATTCCATAATGGGCAAGAAGTCTGGAAGTGTTCCGGGTATCTTCCGCAAAAATCAAGTCCACCTCTTTCAAAATTCGTAATGCCCTGAGAGTAATATCTTCCAGGTTGCCTATAGGAGTGGGAACCACAAATAATTTTACCATTGTTTTTTACAATGAGGTTATATATGTTGTGAGCAGGCGAAAAAGATCGGCATATTCTGTTAAGGGAAGTTTATCGGGAACATCATATAAATTATGGTATTCGGTAAACTCTTTTCCCTGGGTGTATATAAATATGGAAGGAATATTGTTTTTATGAAAATAATAATGATCACTCCCCTGTGATTCTCCTCTCTGAAACACCGCATTCAGATAGTTTTTTTCTTTGTTCAGGGCATTTAATTTCTCCCATACCAGGCTATAAACCTTTCCGTTTGCTACTCCTATTCCTTCGCTACCCGTTCCTACCATGTCGAGGTTAACCACCAGTTTAATGTTTTTTAATGGGAAAATAGGGTTTTCGCAATAGAATTTTGAACCCAGTAAACCGGCTTCTTCTCCGCTAAAAGCCATAAAAGCCAGTGAATAAGCTGGGCGATTCCATGGTTGAGAAAAATAACGAGCCAAATCAATTACCATGGCGGTTCCGCTTGCATTGTCGTTTGCACCGGGAAAATATACTTTTTGCCCCATCTGACCAAGATGATCATAATGTGCACAAAATACAATAAAGGTATCCGGCTGAACAGTACCCGGTAAATATGCGAGCACGTTTTGGCTTATATAATTTTCAACATAATGGTTTTCAATTTGCAGAGAAATAGTTTGGGCTTTTGCAGGAAATTTTGATTTTTCAATTTCTATCTCCGGATGGGTGCCTACTTTCTTTGAACCCGATGCGCTCCAGCTTACTTTTTCATCTTTAAGAATAACTACCCCTTTTACCGAATTGACAATAATTTTTCGTAATGAATCAGCCAGGGCTTTTTGCTTTTTATCCTTAATACCTGCAAAATCGTTACGCGAATACGCCACAAAAACATCCTTTTTATCTTGTTTGCTAAATTTGAACAATTTATTGGGATTTGTAATGGTCTTTTTATCCAGTAATACCAATGGGAAACTACCTTTGGTGGAAGGAGAAAAGCCAGCAACCATGTAATCATATCCGGGTACAAGTTTTTTTCCGTCTATTGTTACACTGATTTCTCCATCAAAATTATTAATTGGAAAACTAAAATGCTGGTAATAATTTTCTGTAAGAGGAGGTAAACCAAGTGAATCAAATTGCAATCTGATAAACGATGCTGCGAGTTTATCTCCATTATTGGTGTATCCCCGCCCAAACATTTCGGGTGATGCCAGTTTGTTAATAATTTTTCTTACCAATTCACAATCTTGTGAATATAATAATTTATTTATTAATAAAATAATTAATATAAATAAAATAAGTTTCTTCACTTCAATATTTTTATTTTATAAAACGACGCGATACAAAAGAATTTAACTTTGCAAGAGAAGGTAAGTTTTCGTTCCAGGTCTTATCAAACTGTAATTGATTCAAATAATCAGCGGCTTGTTCAAATGTTGCAAAATTATTCAGTTTGTTGATGGCTTCGTCATATTCTTTCATATTGCCTTCGAATAGTTCGTTCATAATGATAAATTTATCATTAATACCTATGGCATTTTTTAGATTGACAATTTTTTTCTGCTCCATTTGCTCAACAAATCTCATATCTTTTTGCTGATTTTTAATCAAATTATCATATAACGAAACCGGGGTATCCGAAGTAGAAATGTTGCGCTGCAATGGTGATGTATCAAAAAGTTCTGGTGCCACAGGTTCTATTTTGTCTTTTGTTGCCGGAATCTCTAAATCGGGAAAAAGCGAAACGGTGTTGGTTCTTTCTTCTTCGTTGTTTGCAACGGGAGTGGTTTCTGTTTTTTCCATTATATTTTCCTTGAAAGCATTTTCGGTGAACTTTTTTTCAACTAAAGTAGGTTGCTGCGCATTTTCTTCTGGTTGATGCTCCTGAAAATACATCGGGGCTTCATTAGGTTTTGCGACATCAAGAATCTCATTTTCACTAACTTTAACTAATAACGTGATATCCTGGTAAAAATCTCTTATTTTTTCCAATAAAATATCTAACTCAATTTCCGGAATTTTATTTTCAAACCCGTTCACTACTCTTAGCTGATTTTCAATAGAATGGAATTTTAAATTGGCTTTATCTCTGATAATCTTTTTTTGCATGACATCTGGTTTTATAGGATTAAACAAAATGCTTGTATAAATTTGCTTTCGAAATTCTTTTCAAAAATAACGCTAAAATTAAACTTTATACATTTTTATTCATGTTTTTAGAAAGAAATGCTGACAAACAGCAACGCAACGGATGGATAGAACTGATTTGCGGTTGTATGTTTTCGGGCAAAACAGAAGAACTTATCAGAAGGTTGAAACGTGCAAAAATTGCCCGGCAAAAGGTAGAGATATTTAAACCGGAAATAGACATAAGATACGATGTCGTCAATGTCGTGTCACACGACGAAAATTATATTGTTTCCACTCCTGTGCAAAGTGCTTCCGAGATATTATTGTATAGCAACTCGGTAGATGTTGTTGGTATTGATGAAGCCCAGTTTTTTGACTCTGATCTCTCAGCAGTATGCAATCAACTTGCTGACAATGGACTCAGGGTGATTGTAGCCGGACTCGACATGGATTTTATGGGTAAACCTTTTGGACCTATACCTGCATTAATGGCTACTGCAGAATATGTTACAAAAGTACATGCCATTTGTATCCGTTGCGGAAATCTTGCCCACTATTCGCACCGCATCATTGAGAACAATAAATTGGTACTTCTGGGTGAAAAAGACAGCTATGAACCCCTTTGCCGAAGTTGTTTCACAAAAGCGATACGATAAAAATTTTATAATGATTTATTTTTGTATTTTTAACGATCAATTCAACTTGGAAAATGATAAAACTGGTAATCATTGATGATGAAGTAAGATCGAGAGATTCAATACACCAAATGCTTGATAATTACTGCAATGATGTTTTTGTGGCAGGAGAAGCCGGAAGTGTAAAAGACGGAATCAGACTTATCGAAGAGAAAAGCCCCGATGTGGTTTTATTAGATATCAGGCTGCCTGATGGGTCAGGTTTTGATCTGCTACGCCAAATAGGGAAAATTGATTTTGGAATCATTTTTATTACAGCATACGAAGAATATGCTATTAAAGCTTTTAAATTTAATGCTATTGATTATATTTTAAAACCGATAGACCCGAGCGATCTGGTGAATTGTATTGAAAAGTCCAAAAAGGTTGTTGAACGGGAAAACATTCAAGATAAACTGCAAATACTACTCGATAGTCTGGATATGCCTTCAAAAGAAGAAAAAGTCATTGTTTTAAGAACTAATGACAGTGTGTATCCAGTGAATATCAATGATATAATACGTTGTGAATCGGAACGGAACTATACTTATTTCTATTTCACAAACGGAGAAAAACTCCTTGTTTCAAAATCTATGCGCGAATATGCAGACGAACTTGTAAAACATAATTTTTTTCGTATTCACCAATCGCATGTAGTAAACTTGCGGTTTATTAAAAGATATAACAAAGAAGATGCAACCTGTATCTTAAAAGATAATTCGTTGGTTCCCGTTTCGTGGCGAAAACGTGACGAATTACTCGAATTATTCAAAAAATTATAATTTTTTTTTGCGAATATACAATAAACTCTAACGAATAATGCTCAAATCCGAGCGTTTGAAAAATAGTTGCCTTTTCCTTTTTTTAATGTTATAATATTGCAAATTGGATATTAGTGCATAGTGAAGGTATTTTTCGCAAGGATAATCTTTTGCTTTGCTCCCATCCTTTGCAATTAATTTCATAAAAAAATAACCCGGCAATGGAATCCGCATTCAAATTTGAAAGATTCAAGGGTGGAACTTTTTTTCATTCCGAGGTTATTGAAATAAATAATATGTTCATTACTTACCAAAAACATGGTGTCTTTTTAAAGCCCTGTACCATTGCAATACCCCTAAACTATATTACCGATGTAGAACTTGAAAAAAACGTTTACCGGACAAGCATTATTATTAAAAGCTATTCCGATAATAAAATAATGGCACGTGGTTTTTCAAAAAAACAAGCGTTAAGAATAAAAAAACTTTTAAATAATTAATTCCCTCCTTTTCAATTTAAGTAATCATCCACAGCCTGAGTCCCGAGTCATTTGCAAAAAGCAATCCGTATCCCTCCTCCCTTTCGGGACTCTTTTTTCTTATCTATCGTTTTTTATTGTTTTTTTTCCCAATTTTGCATTAGTGATTTTGATAATAAGCTATGGCTGGTTTTGATAATATACGTTTTCAACTTTTTGACGACCCCTTGAAGTTTTATAACTCCTTACTTGCCGATATTCAAAATGCAAAACAATATATTTATATTGAAACTTATCGTTGGGGAAACGACCAGATTGGCATCAAATTCAGAGATGCAGTAACTGCCAAAGCAAAAGAAGGGGTTGAAGTAAAATTACTTCTCGATTCCTGGGCGACCCAAGTTACTATTCCTTTTTTTTCCCATCTTGTTCAATATGGAGGAGAAGTACGTTTTTATAAAAAAATTAAATTTTATTTCGACTTTTTTACAAAAAATCACCGACGCAATCACCGCAAATTATATCTTATTGACAATAAAATATCCTATATTGGTTCCCCCAATTTAACTGGATATTCCATCAACTGGAGGGAATTAATCATAAAACTGGAAGATAATATTACGTTTAAATTAAAAAAATCATTTTTAGATAGCTATAAAATATATAATAAATACATATTTAATAAATTTTCATTTAAGAAAACTATCCATCATAAAAATTTTGAAATCATTCAAGATATTCCTTCTATTTATCGTCAACAAATAAAAAAAAGGTATGAAAAATTGATTTTAGAAGCAAAAAAGGAAGTAATTATAGAAACCCCTTACTTTTTGCCAGGTTACAAATTGCGTAAGGCAATGATTGATGCTTCGGAACGCGGTGTTGAAGTAAAAATTATTGTACCCGAACATTCCGATGTTCGTAGTGTGGACATTTTACGAAGCCGCTATCTTGGGCCATTGCATAAAAGCGGAGTGAAAATAATGTTTTATTATCCTAATAACTTGCACGCTAAATGCTTGCTTACAGACAATCGTACTTTTGTAATCGGAACCCCAAATTTCGATTACAGAAGTTTCCGTTATCAGCATGAAATTGCCTTGCTGGGACAGCACCCAGAAATCATTCAACAGATTCAATTGCATGTTAAAGAAACACTTGGCAATTGTATTGCATTTAATTACGATAAATGGCTTAAACGACCTTTAATTGAAAAGCTTTTCGAACACCTGCTTATTCCATTCCGTCACCTGTTTTAGTAATTACTTTACTAAAAGAAAATTTCATTTATAAAAAAAGCGAGGATAAATCCTCGCTTTTTATTGTTTTCTATGGTTTCTAAGGCAGATTAAGCAATTTTGATTTCTTTTGTCAAGTTTACAGCCTCTTGCTTTTTGGGCATTACAATTTCCATGATGCCATTTTTGTATTCAGCATTAATTTTTTCTGAATCAATGGTACGAGGAAGCGTAAACGAACGGCTGAATGCTCCATACGAAAATTCTCGGCGGGTATAATTGCTTTCTTCTTCTGTTTTTTCATATTCTTTTTCAGAAGAAATGGTCAGGATGTTGTTTTCAAGATTAATTTTAAAATCTTCTTTCTGCATACCCGGAAGCGCCAGTTCAAGTACGAAGCTGTCTTTCTTTTCGATAATATTAGTAGCTGCCATGCAACCACAGTTCACTTTGTGCATTGTACCGAATTCTTTATCAAACAAGTTGTCGAAAATGTCGGTTAAGCTCGGTTGTGTCCATCTGATGAGTGCCATAATTTTGTTCTCCTATTGTTTAAGTTAATTTTTTGGTTTATTTTCTTTATTGTTTTCATGTAGGGGAACTATCAAAAGCTATTCCAAAACCAAAATATTTACTAAATTGAATAAAAATGCGCCATATTGGCACTATTAATGGCCAATATATTAATATATGCGCCATATTGGCACTTTGATTGTATATAATAATAAATTTATTCAAATAGTGAATATATAAACCTGTTATTATATATTTATAATAATCTGTTATTTTTTACATACATAATTATATTTTAATGAATAATTGATATTTATATATGAATTATTAAAATATTACACATTATTTATCTTATTTTTTTAACGAGTTTTCCCAAGATATTATCTCATTAATAGATAATAATAAATTTACAGCTAAAGTCTTAAAAATTAATCCTGATAACCTGAATTCGGGTTAAGGTTGCAAACCATTCTTATAATATTTCAGCATGTTATATTTTGCAGTAGGTAATGAATGTTAATAGAATGTTGACTTTTAATAAAAGATTGTCCATGAGGCATTAATTACAACATAGTTTATAGAAAGTGCTATAATAAAAAGTAAAAGCAAAAAATATTGGGTTTGTGCTTTTGGAATATACAAATTAAATTTTGATTTATGCAATAAGTCAATAAAAAGGCTGTTCTGGAAAGAACAGCCTTGGTGCTTTTTTTAAGATTTTATTTACAGGCGAAGTTTTTTATAAGTTCCTTTCGGAAGAGCATCTTTGTGAACCATAATGGATATGGTTTTGTATTTTACATAAGCTTCGGAAGCATAAAAGTATCCGTCATAGATATTGGATGTATTCCATGAATTTTTCACCAGGTAATATTTTGTACCATTCTGGTCGTGAGCAAATCCTACTATCTGAATTCCGTGATCATCAGTAGTTTGATAGTTATCATAAGCTTCCTGGCGGATTTGAGGGGTGATAATTTTTTCCTTACCCGGTTTTTCGAAAGTATAAAGTTGGTTGGTTTTTTCTTTTTCCGACAACTTATCCCATTTATCTCTTTCGGTTTTGGTCATCGCAGAAGTATCTGTTTCAGGCACTATGGCAACACCATTTTTCCACGAAAAACCTTTTTCGCTAACATCGGCTGCCCAGGCAATGCTGTAGCCGTTGCTTAAAGCATTATCTATTACCAACATCATCTCGTCGAGGGGTAAATTATAAGAGGTTCCGTTAGCCCAGTTGTCAGGAAGTTCGATTGCAAATTTTTCGTAGAATGGATGATGCAAAAACGACGTGATAGAAACATAATCACCAGCATATAAGCCAAGACTTTTGGCAAAATTTTCAGGTGTGTATTCTTTATTGTTATAGGTGAATTTTTCAGGAACTTCTCCCAGGTAAGCATCCAGGATTCCCAGGTAACCTTTAAACCAAACCGGGCTGATTTTATTGTTTTTATTCTTAATCACTCCGTCGAGGTAATCTTTTAATACTTCGTCCATTTCACCATGGATGGGTTTCTTTTCCCCAATGGTAAGTCCGGTATAAGATTGTTCAGGGATTAATCCGTAAGTAGCCAAAGTGTGTAATACGTCGTGGTTTTCGCCACCGCCACCAAAGTTGCATTCGCCGTGGTAACGAACATATTTTACGGCTTTTTCTTCATAAGCCTTACGAACACAATACATTTCCGAGAAATCGTATTCTGGTTTTCCCATACGGAGCAATTCCGATTCGAGGAATGCAAGGGTGGAATAACTCCAGCAGGTTCCGGAACTGTATTGATCCTTGACAGGAGTTGCTTTTACTTGTTTGTCAATGGTAAAAACATAACCGGAGTCCTTTTTTGCTTCGGTTTGTGCCAAAGTAGCCATGCTGAGCAACACTGCCACAGAAAGGGTAAATAAACGAATAAAACGTTGGAATTTCATAATTTATAAAATTTATTAGGGTTATAATCAATGGCAAAAATAATAAGATTATTCTTTATGCCGACATTTTTAGTATTTTCGCAAGCTTAATAAAAATTAGGATTATGCTACGGACACACACTTGCGGCGAGTTGAATATTAATGATATAAATAAAAAAATTATCTTGAGCGGATGGGTGCAAAAATCCAGAGACCTGGGGGGAATGACTTTTATTGATCTGCGCGACAGATATGGTATTACCCAATTAGTGTTCAACATGGAAACCAATGCCACGCTTTGTGAAAAAGCCCGTAAGCTGGGTCGTGAATTTGTTATTTCGGTAAGTGGAGCCGTAGCCGAAAGAAGCAATAAAAACCTGAGAATGCCCACGGGTGAGATAGAAATCATCGTGGATAACATTGAGATTCTAAACGAATCGAAGCTTCCTCTTTTTACCATCGAAGATAATACTGATGGTGGAGAAGAGCTTCGTATGAAATACCGTTACCTCGATTTGCGAAGGAATTTTAATAAAAACAACCTGATACTCCGCCACAAAATGGCAATAGAAACCCGTAATTATTTGAATAATATTGGTTTCTTGGAAATAGAAACGCCATATCTTATTAAATCAACGCCTGAAGGTGCCCGCGATTTTGTGGTGCCAAGTCGGATGAATGCGGGCGAATTTTATGCTTTGCCACAATCACCACAGCAGTATAAACAATTGCTGATGGTTGCCGGGTTCGACCGTTACTTCCAGATTGTACGTTGCTTCCGCGACGAAGACCTGCGTGCCGACCGTCAGCCGGAATTTACCCAAATTGACTGCGAAATGTCTTTCGTTACCCAGGATGACATCCTCGATACTTTTGAAGGACTTACCCGCCAGCTTTTTAAAGCCGTCAGGGACATAGAGATTGGCAAACTTCCACGTATCCCTTTTTCGGAAGCAATAAAACTGTACGGCAGTGACAAACCGGATATCCGTTTCGAAATGCAGTTTGTTGAACTGACAGATATTGTCAAAGGCAAGAATTTTAAAGTGTTTGATGATGCCGAGCTGGTGGTGGGAATTTGTGCCACAGGTTGTGGCGAATACACCCGCAAGCAATTGGATGCGCTTACCGATTTTGTGAAAAAACCACAGGTTGGTGCCGGTGGATTGATTTACGTGAGATATCAAAATGACGGACAGTTGAAATCTTCGGCGGATAAGTTTTATTCTACTGATGACTTAAAAGCCTGGGCTGAACGCTTTAATGCTCAACCCGGTGATTTGATGCTGATTCTGGCAGGTACTACACCCAAAACCCGTAAAGCCCTTTCTGAACTACGCCTCGAAATGGGAGAACAGCTCGGACTGCGTGATAAAAATAAATTCTGCCCGCTTTGGGTTGTTGACTTTCCTTTGCTTGAATGGGACGACGAAACGCAGCGTTACTACGCTATGCACCACCCGTTTACCGCACCTAAACCTGAAGATATTCCTTTCCTTGAAAGCGATCCGGGAAGAGTACGCGCTAATGCTTACGATATCGTAATCAATGGTGTGGAAGTTGGTGGCGGTTCCATCCGTATCCATAACAAAAATTTGCAGAAGAGAATGTTCAGCGTTCTTGGGTTTACGGATGAAGATGCACAAAAACAGTTTGGATTCCTGATGAATGCTTTTGAATACGGCGCACCTCCTCACGGTGGCATTGCCTTTGGCTTCGACCGCATGTGCACACTTTTTGGTGGTGGCGATTCTATCCGCGATTTCATGGCTTTCCCCAAAAATAATGCAGGCAGAGATATTATGTCTGACTCTCCGGCTCCTATTTTTGACGAACAATTAAAAGAGTTACATCTGAAAACCACTGTATAATATTTTCATGGAAAATTTAAAGCCGGTTTGGGAAGACCACTATACCGTAAACTGGTACGAAGCTGATCCCAGAAGCAGGGCTTCGCTGGTTACCATTTTAAATTATCTGCAGGAAACTGCCTGGCGGCATGCCTGCCATCTGGGATTTGGATTCAGAGAAGGTAACGAAATCAAGCTGGCATGGGTAGTGATAAGACATATGATTCACATTCACCGATATCCGAACTGGGGTGAAGAAGTGATTGCAAAAACATGGCCCAGCGGAGTGGATGGCTTGTATGCCCTTCGTGATTTTGAAATTTTCAGCTTGGAAGGGGAACTGCTGGTATCGGCAAGTTCGTGGTGGCTTATCATTGACATGAAAACCCGTAAAACGCAATCGCCTGAAATGATTGAGAATGTTGATTCTTTGGTAAATATGAAAAAAGCCATCGAAGAAACGCCTCCCAACCTGGATGTGAACGGGAATTTTGAACGTATTGCTATGCATACTGTGAATTATACTGAATTAGACATGTATCGGCATGTTAATAACTCCCGATATGCCGAATGGCTTCTGAATGCCTTGCCTCTCGAATGGCATAAAACACATTCCATCAGGGAATTTGTTATCGAATATCTGCACGAGTGCAAGCTGAAAGATGAAATAACGATTGAAGCAAACTTTTCTACACCAGATCAATTTAATTTCAGAGGGATACGGAGTAAAGATGACAAAATGGTGTTCCGCGTGCGAATTTCCTGACACTAAAAAACGTTAATTTAATCATTATACTGACAAATTTTACATTAATTCAGCCATTATACTGACAAATTTTACATTAATTCAGTCATTATACTAAAAATTTTACTATTTTTGTAAAAAAACAGAAATGGAAAATATTCACCGTTTATTACAAAAAGTGATTACCGAAAATCTGACTTCAAATAAAGTATGTATGTTGCTTGGAGCCAGAAGGGTTGGCAAAACCGTATTGATTAAAGAAATCCAAAAATCATTTCAGGGAAATGTGATGTATTTGAATGCGGAAGATATACCTACCCGGCAGGTGCTTATGGAAAGAAGCATCTTTAATTATCAAAGATTACTTTCGGGTGTAGATTTATTAATTATTGATGAAGCACAAACGATTAAGGATATTGGCAAAATTTTAAAACTAATTGCCGATGAAGTTGAAAATATTAAAATATTGGTAACCGGTTCTTCCGCATTTGACTTATTAAATCTTACCGGAGAACCTTTAACGGGCAGAATGAAAGTTTTTTATCTGTATCCTTTTTCCCAATCAGAACTTAGTTCGTCGGAAAATGTTATTCGGATTAAGCAAAGTCTTGAGGAAAAACTTATTTATGGAGTTTATCCGGAAGTATATTTGTATAACTCTTATGACGAAAAGAAACAATATTTGTATAATCTTGTTAATTCCTATTTATTAAAAGATATTTTAGCACTGGATGGTTTGCGGAATACTTCTAAAATGTTTGATTTATTGAAACTATTGTCATTTCAGGTGGGAAAGGAAGTAGTTTATGATGAATTGGCAAAACAATCTCAGCTAAGTAAAAATACTGTAGAAAAATACATTGAATTATTATCAAAAGCTTTTGTTGTATTCAAACTTGGCGGATTCAGCAAAAATCTCAGAAAAGAAATCAGAAAGGCAAACAAATGGTATTTTTATGATAATGGGATACGTAATACATTGATATCTAATTTTAACCCTCTTTCATTACGAACGGATACAGGAGAGCTATGGGAAAATTACATCATCAGTGAAAGGATGAAAAAAAATTCTTATAATCAGCAAAATGTAAACTATTATTTCTGGCGGACATATGATCAACAGGAAATAGACTTTCTTGAAGAGTACGATGAAAATCTGAAAGCTACAGAAATAAAATGGAAATCAAAAGAAGTTAAAGTACCAAAAGCTTTTAAAGATGCTTACCCGGAAGCAAAGTTTCAGGTAATAAATCCGATGAATTATCTTGATTGGATTTCATAGTATCAAAACAGCTTATCTTTGCAAAAAATTTTCGCCTTGCAATCTATTGAAATTATGTCGCCAGTAGGCTCATATGAGAGCCTGATGGCTGCCTTACAAGGTGGAGCGGGATCGGTGTATTTTGGTGTTGGCAAACTCAACATGCGCTCCCGTTCTTCTGCTAATTTTACCCTCGACGACCTTAAAAAAATCGCTTCCCTTTGTAACAAAAAGGGTGTAAAGACTTATATTACACTAAATACCATCATTTTTGACAACGAACTGGACGAAATGCACCACATAGTGGATGCCGCCAAGGAAAACGGTATCACTGCCATCATCGCTTCCGACCTTTCGGTGCTGGAATATGCCCGCCAACAAGGTGTGGAAGTTCATATTTCCACCCAATGCAACATCACCAACACTGAGGCTGTAAAATTTTATTCCCAATACGCTGATGTGATGGTAACTGCACGTGAGCTAAACCTTGAGCAGGTTGCTGCAATCATTAAAAATATCAAAGAACAAAATATCTGTGGCCCTTCCGGGAAACAGGTTAGGATAGAAATTTTCTGTCACGGAGCACTTTGCATGGCCATTTCCGGCAAATGTTATCTGAGCCTCGACAATTTTCATGCTTCGGCAAACCGTGGTGCTTGCCTACAGCCTTGTCGCCGTTCGTACGTGCTTACCGATAAAGAAGAAGGTTACCAGATTGAAGTGGATCACGATTACCTGATGTCGCCCAAAGATTTGAAAACCATTGGTTTTTTAGATAAGATACTACATGCCGGAGTTTCTGTTCTGAAAATTGAAGGACGGGGGCGCAGTGCCGATTACGTAAAAACCGTTACTCGTTGCTACCGCGAAGCCGTGGATGCCTATTTTTCCGGAGAATTTACTTCCGAACACATAGCCCGCTGGGACGAACAATTGAAAACCGTTTACAACAGAGATTTCTGGGACGGTTATTACCTGGGACGTAAAATGGGTGAGTGGACAGAGCAATATGGTTCGCAGGCTACCCAAACCAAGGTTTACGTCGGCAAAATCAATAACTACTTCAGTAAACTGCATGTAGCAGAAATTAAAATTGAAACCCAAACGCTGAATGTTGGCGATGAATACAAAATCATAGGTTCAACCACCGGGGTGCTGGAAGGCATTGTTGAAGAGATTCGGCTGGAAGATAAATGCATTGCAACCGCCGGAAAAGGCGATGTGATTTCCATGCCTGTGCCGGGAACGGTACGCCGTGCCGACAAACTGTACAAAATCATTTCTAATTTTTAGCAAGAACAATTTATGGAACTTTGTAATTTTCATACACATACCACCTATTGCGATGGCAAGGCGGCTCCGGAAATGTATGTAGAAGAAGCCATCAAACAAGGTTTTACTGCCCTGGGTTTTTCCGGTCATGCGCCTTATCCTTATGAAAATGATTTTGCCATTTGTTACGAAAAGCTGGATGATTACTGCAACCATATCCGCAGACTAAAAGAAGAAAACAAGGAGCTAATAGAGATTTACCTCGGACTGGAAACCGATTATATTCCGGGAATTACTACGGATTTTGCTGCGCAACGCAGGCAAAGTAACCTGGAATACCTTATTGGCTCGGTGCACCAGGTACAAAATATTGATTATCCGGAGTTATGGTTTATTGATGGTCCGCACGTGAAAAGTTACGACGATGGCTTGCGGGATATCTTTAAAAACGATGTTAAAAAAGCCGTTACTTCTTTTTATCATCAAACCAACGAGATGATACTTACCCAGGAGTTTGATGTGTTGGGGCATTTCGATAAGATAAAAATGCACAACCACAATCGTTACTTCCTGGAAACGGAGCCCTGGTATGTGAAACTGGTGGACGAAACCATAGATTTAATATCCAGAAAAGAGCTCATTGTAGAGGCAAATACCCGTGGTGTTTACACAAAACGATTCAATGGCACTTATCCTGGTGTGGAAAAACTGGAGAAGCTATACATGAAGAAAGTTCCAGTGCTCATCAGCAGCGACGCTCATGCACCTGCCGAAATCTCCGCCGAATTTGAAGAAACCCGTTACCTATTAAAACATATTGGCTTTCGCAAGCAGATGCGGCTTACCGCCAATGGCTGGGAAAAAACGGATTTGTAAGCTGTTTACGGTAAACTATTTTTAAATTCCTGGTAACGTTCAGGAAAAGTACTTTTATGCACGCCACCAAGCCCGTTAAAAACTTCATTGATTTTTTCGAGACGCTTTTCGTCGGAAGGATGTGTACTCAAAAAAACAGGTACCTGCGACTGTCCCATCATTTTTGAAAAGAAATCGCCAAGGCTTGCTGCATCGTATTCCGTTTTATACAAATATTTTACAGCATATTCATCGGCTTCGTATTCGTCGTCTCGGCTGAAGGCGAGCGATGATAAGCCTTCTGCCAAACCTGCAGCTACGCTGGCAATGGTGGAAGGACTATCGCCAAGCACTGCACTTAACAGAATGTCTATGCCATACGTATAAGTCAATTGTTTGGTAGAATGGCGGCGGTCGGCATGAGCCATTTCGTGTGCCATTACTCCGGCAAACTGGGCTTCATTATCTAATAACTTGATTATTCCTGTATAAACGTAAATATTTCCACCCGGCACACAAAAAGCATTGACTACCGTATCATTTTTGATAATACGGCATTTCCATCCAAAGTCGTTGGCGTGTTTTAATTCCCCTAAAGCAAGAATGGTATTTCGAATGCGATACAGATGCTTGTAAGCCGTTGGATACTGTGTGGAATCGAGCAACGGATATTCCTGTGGTTTGCTCAAAATTTCCTGGTCAACCTGGTTGCCGAAAGTGATATCATCCTGAAGGGAGAAAATATTGATGCCTCCGCTATCCTTGGAGCAGGAAATAGTTACCACCGATAATATTAGTACCAGAAACAGGGATTTAAAAGTGATAAGGTTTTTCATCCGAAAATAATTTGTTATTAATATGCCGGATGGAGCTCGCATGTAATTATTTTCATGCAGGTTTGTGTTTTTATATAAACATGCTCGGTTCATATCTTTATTTTTTAAGTCATAACATTTCAAAGATAATTATTTTTTCGACAGGTTAAAAATACAATTTTTGCCTTAGGCGAGCCCCTTTTTTTGACAAAAAACATCTATTTACCAGATTATTTTCTCCTTTTTGTTCATTAATAGGAAAATAACATTACCTTTGCCGCCATTTTCAGCGGGACGGAAACGGATGGTTGGTACACTGGCATCTTTCTTAATAAAAATATACGTTTTTCTCCCGTATTATCAATTATAATTTTAAAAATCATTCCGTTCATAAGTCAGTAATTTTTGTGGAAACGGAATAATACAAGGAGAAATTTAATGTCATCATTTACTGAAACCGGGCTTTGTCCGGAAATTCTTTCTGCTATTGCAGAGCTTGGGTTTGAAGAGCCCACACCTATTCAACAAGAAACAATACCCGTTCTTTTAACTTCCAAAAATGATTTGATTGCCCTGGCACAAACCGGAACAGGGAAAACTGCCGCTTACGGTATGCCGCTTATTCAACTTACCGACATGCGGTCGGACAAAATACAAACACTGGTGCTTTGTCCTACCCGTGAACTGTGCATGCAGATTACTTCCGATTTAGAAAAATATTCAAAGTTTATCAGCAACTTCAAGGTGATAGCTGTGTACGGAGGTGCGAACATTTCCATGCAGATAAAACAACTGAAAGAAGGAGGACAAATTGTTGTTGGAACTCCGGGACGCGTTTTAGATCTCATCAAAAGAAAGGTTCTGAAAGTAAATAACATCAAATGGCTGGTGCTGGACGAAGCCGACGAAATGCTCAACATGGGCTTTAAGGAAGACCTCGACCAGATACTGAGCGACACACCCCCGCACAAACAAACACTGCTTTTTTCGGCTACTATGCCCGCAGATATTCTTGATATTGCTGAAAAATACATGGATAATCCTGACGAAATTTCGGTGGGAAAACGGAATGCCGGTGCCGAAAATGTAAATCATGAATATTATATCGTTCATGCCAAAGACCGTTACCTCGCCCTGAAACGCGTGGTGGACATTAACCCGAAAATTTATGGTATTGTTTTTTGCCGTACACGGCAGGAAACCAAAGAAATTGCCGACAAACTGATTGCCGACGGCTATAATGCCGATGCCTTGCATGGCGATCTGTCTCAATCGCAGCGCGACCACGTGATGAACCGTTTCCGGATAAAAAATCTGCAACTGCTGATAGCTACCGACGTGGCTGCCCGAGGACTGGATGTACACAACCTCACTCACATCATCAATTACAACCTGCCTGATGAACTGGAAGCTTACATCCACCGTAGCGGACGTACCGGACGCGCCGGTAAACGCGGTGTTTCCATCTCAATTATTCATACCCGCGAAACCAACAAGATTGCTACTCTGGAAAAAATGTGCAGCAAAAAGTTTGAACGGAAAATGATACCCAATGGAAGGGAAGTTTGCGAAAAGCAACTTTTCAACCTGGTGGACAAAGTGGAACGCATAGAAGTGGACGAAACCCTGATTGAACAATATCTGCCTGCCATCTTTAAAAAACTCGATTGGCTGAGTCGCGAAGACCTGATAAAACATTTTGTTTCCCTTGAGTTTAACCGTTTTCTTGAATATTATAAAGATTCGGAAGACCTGAACGTGAATGTTCGCAGAGACGAAGAAAGAGGTGGGAAAAGTAGAGGTGGGAAAATGGCGTTTTCGCGTATGCGCATCAACATTGGGCATAATATTAATCTTACCGTGCCACGCCTGATAGGTGTTATAAACGAAGTAGTCCGCAACCGTAACATCGTCATAGGTAAAGTGGAGATCATGCGCACGTTTTCCATCTTTGAAGCCGATATCACTCACAAAAATGAAATTCTGAAAGCTTTTCGCAATGCCATAATGGATGGTGAAGAATTGGTGGTGGAACCTGCCGGTGAAGGAAGACCTTCTAACGACCGTTTCGGGAAAAAAGATGATGGTGGTTTCAAAAGAAAAAAAAGAAGAGAGAACCGCCGTTGGGAATAATTTTTCTTTAATCGGTAGTCATCATATCTTGTCAGAGTCCGTTTTGTTAAATCTGGGTTTACCGTGCTGTAATGTTTAGTACTGCTCATAGTAATACAACGTTACTTACTATTCATTAGCAGTAATTTTTTAACCGTTATATAAATGCATACAACAGAAAACAGGGCTTAACCCATAAGGGGAAAAGTTAAATTTAATGGTTAACCTTTTAGCAAACTGCCTTGGTAAGCGTATTCCCGGCTTTGAATTTTACTTTTTTACCATCTTCCGTTGTTTCAACGGAAAACATTCCGAAACCATTAAGGTCAACATCAGTGCTCTCTACCAAAGTCTGGGTAATAATGGTTTCAGCACTATCAAATGCCAGAGTCAAATTCGTTACAGACAAACCCGTAGCCTGCGATACCGAGTTGATTAATTTTTCTTTGTTCATGGTGTTTATTTCTAATGTTATTATACAATGCCTCGATTTTGGAGTGCCTAAATTTTTAAGTTATTATCATATGGAATCAAAAATAGTTCAAAAACTTTTATAAAAATACAACTTTTTAGTATAGGTATATTCAACTCCCTCATATTTTTAAATTGCCCATTTTAAAATAGCCTTTAAATAAAGCTTTTTTAATGAATTTCCATAAAAGGTATTATCTCTTTAAACAAAAAACTTACTTAGCTATATAAAAAGTTTACTTAGTAACCGGCATGTAGGTTAGGCATCGCAAACCCAACTGCCGGCAGGCTCATAAAACTGACATATGAAACGAGAGAAATTGTATATGACTTATGTTACATTAATGATAAAACCTGTTACATTGGTATATGATGGTTGAAACATTATTGATGTTTATCATTACATCAATATATAAAATGCAAACAATAACATATGAATATCAAACATTAATGTATGAATGCCAAGCATTGAAGGATGAAAGCCAAGTATTAAAGGATGAATATCAAACATCAATAGATGAAAGCCAAGCATTAAAGGATGAAAGCTAAGCATTAAAGGATGAATACCAAACATCTTATGATAAAACCTGAACATCTTATGATGAATGCCAAACAACTTATGATGAAGGCTAAACAACTTATGATGATGATAAGTGCCTTGAGTTTGGAGTATCTCAAAATGCCTAAAGTTATAGATTGCTTTCCAATTACTTGCTAAATGCTTCAGTGCTTGATTAAGTACTTTAGGCATTTGTAACTATAGCTCACTTTAAGTACTAATTAGTTACAAAAATTTAAGCATTCCAAACTTTGGGTATTTCTAACTTTTGTTTAGCCGATATACAAGTGTGTAATTGCATTATAAATAGTAAGAATATTCAAAGGCTTAAATCGGGCACTGCGGTAATTATGGCAGATACATTGCAAAATGTTTTATTCCAGCCTCGATAAAAGACGCACCTTCTTTAACAAAACCATACCTTTCATAAAAAGGCATTGCCCGCACCTGAGCATGCAGATATACTTTTTTTACCATCGGAACCACGTCAGCAAGCACTTCTTTTAGTAAAGCCGTTCCTATACCTCGGTTTCTGAATTCGGGCAACACGGCAAAGCGCTCTAATTGTATGCCTTTATCGGTTTCGCGCCAGCGGGCAGCTCCAACGGGAATTTCGTTGTACAACACCAGGTAATGGTTCGCTTTTTCCTCATTATCGTATTCGAGCATCGGGTCAACGCCTTGTTCTTCCACAAAGACCTTACGGCGTATGTTTGCCGCTTGTTCAAAAAGTGTTTTTTCGTTATAGTCGAAAGCTATAATTCGTATCATGCGGCTAATGTAATAAAAGAATTTGAAATAGGGAATATTAATAAATAAACAAGCGCGGGAGGAATACCTTATTTCTCAACTTTATTCTTAGTCTTATTTATTGTTATAGAAATTCATAGCAGTATCAATCCCGCTTGTAACAAAGCTTTTAATAGCATCAACAATTAGCGGAATCCGCTCTGACATCAGTTTTTCTTCCTGTTTTGTCCAGCGCCCCAGCACGTGTTCCACCTGGAATCCACGGGCAAAATCGCTACCAATGCCTACGCGCAACCGGGGAAACTCGGTGGTGCCCAAAGTTTCGATAATATGGTTCATCCCGTTGTGGCTTCCGCCACTTCCATGGGCTTTTATCCGTATGGCACCAGGGTTAAGGTCAATATCGTCAGTAACCACAAGGGTGTTTTCCAATGGAGTTTTTGCTGCCTGCATCCAATAACGAAAAGCCTTTCCGCTTAAATTCATATAAGTGGAAGGTTTTATAAGGATAAGATTTCTTCCTTTAAATTTGGACTCGGAAACATAAGCATAACGTTCAACCCTGAAAGTTGACTGCAATGACTGTGCCAACGCATCTAACACAACAAAACCGATGTTGTGGCGGGTGTTGGCGTATTCTTCGCCTACGTTCCCGAGTCCAGCAATAAGATATTTCACTATTGTTTAGGAGCTTCGACTTCTGTAGTACCTTCGGCAGCAGCACGGGTGGGAACCACACTAGCTACAACCGAACTGGCAAGATCAAGTAACTGGATATTTTCTACCTTAATGTCATTTATCTTTATCATTTGTCCTATATCGAGGTCGTTAATGCTGATGGTGATGTCGTCAGGAAGATTTTCAGCCAGTCCTTTCACTTTCAATTTCCTGTATTTTTTCTGCAACTTACCACCTTTCAAAACTCCGGGAGCCGTTCCGGTAATAATTAAAGGAATGCTGATAACAACGGGTTTGCCGGGAATGAGTTCCAGAAAATCGGCATGCAGAATGCTGTCGTTTACCGGATGGTACTGTATGTCCTGAAGGGTGGCATTAATTTCTTTACCGTCCACAACAAGTTGTACAAGAAAAGTGTTGGGGGTAAACAGGAGTTTGTCGAATTCTTTCGCATCGGCAACAAAATGCAACTGTTCTTTTCCACCATACAAAACACAAGGAACTTTTCCCTGCATACGGTTTCTTTTTGCATCTTTTTTCCCTACGTTCCCACGGAGGGAACCGCTAATAGATACTGATTTCATAAGTAATTGTGTTAAGATTATAAATTAAGATTAAATGATTTCGTTAAAATTTAAAAATAGAACTGATAGACTGATGCCGGTGTACTCTGCCAATGACATCAGCAAGCATATCGGCACAACTCAGTACTTTTATTTTATTGTTTTGGCATCTCTGGGGTATGGTATCAGTAACAAATATTTCTTTAAATACTGATTTTTCAATTTTTTCGCAGGCACTTGCCGATAAAACGGGATGGGTAACAAATGCCCGCACACTTGAAGCTCCGTTTTCTTCCATCAGTTTGGCTGCTTTGGTAAGGGTAGTAGCTGTATCTACAATATCATCCAGTAAAATAACGTCTTTTCCTTTTACATCGCCTATGAGTGCCATGTCGTCAATCTGGTTGGGTTTAGTACGTTGTTTATAACAAATAACAAAAGGTACTTCCATAATCTTTGCATAAGCGGCTGCCCTGCGGGTACCCCCGGTATCGGGAGAAGCAAACACAAGGTTTGGTATGTGCATTTGCCTTATGTAGGGAATAAAAATTGAGGAAGCAAACAGATGATCAACCGGAAGGTCGAAAAATCCCTGAATTTGGTCGGCATGTAAATCAATGGTAATAATACGGTTTACTCCAGCAGCAGTAATCAGGTTTGCAACTAATTTGGCGGCAATAGATACACGGGGCTTGTCCTTGCGGTCCTGGCGGGCAAAACCAAAATAAGGAATTACGGCAACAATATGTTTTGCCGATGCCCTTTTGGCAGCATCTACCATTAGCAGCAATTCAAAAAGGTTATCTGAAGGCGGAAAAGTGGACTGAATGATGAAAATATCGTTTCCCCGGATGTTTTCCTCATAAGAGGGTTGAAATTCACCATCCGAAAAATCGGTAAATTTTACATCACCTAATTTTTTTCCATAGCTTACTGCAATTTTTTCGGAAAGATAGCGGGTAGCCCTTCCTGAAAAAATGTTGACCATAGTTGCCATTTTATACCAATTTTAATAATGCTTTATCCGTATTTTGAGGGCACAAAAGTAATAAATTTTAATTACCCTGCAAAAATAGCACGATATAATTCAATACATTAAATTAAAATATTTCCCCATTGCAAAAACTTGCAGTAACAAAAAAAACTGTATATTTGCTGCCCTTTTCGCTCTTTACCATGCCCGGATGGCGGAATAGGTAGACGCGTTGGTCTCAAAAACCAATGAGGTAACACTCGTGCCGGTTCGATTCCGGCTCCGGGTACACATTGATAGAGCTTTCTTGTTTTCAGGAAAGCTTTTTTAATTGGAATACATTTTTTAGTTGCGAAAACATTTGCCTACTTTTACCCGTTATTGTATCTTCTAAAAATTCATAATATATGGGAAATAAAAAATTTTCAGTGTATTTGCCCATTCTACTTGCCCTTATGCTGGCTACCGGAATATTTATTGGCAATTCTCTTAACAAACAGAGAGATGCAGGAAGAAAAGACAAAATCACAAATGTATTACAATATATTTCAGAAGAATATGTAGATACGGTTAACAGCGAAAAGTTGGAAGCTTCCGCTATCGAAGGTATGCTTGAAAGCCTGGATCCACATTCGCAATACATTACTGCAGAAGATTTCAAAGAAGCTAACGACCCGTTGATGGGTAAATTTGAAGGGATAGGCATACAGTTCAGGATAGAAAAAGACACCATTTTCGTGGTGAATACTATACCCGGAGGACCGTCGGAAAAAGTGGGGATAATGGCTGGCGACCGTATCGTAAAAGTAGATGGCAAAAATGTAGCCGGAATGAAAATTACCGAACGTGAAGTGATGAAAAAGCTGAAAGGTCCCCGTGGAACCAAGGTGAAAGCAAGTATTTTACGTCGCGGAATTCACGGACTCGCTGACTACACCATCCTGCGTGATGTAATTCCAACCTACAGCATTGACATTGCTTATATGCCCAAACCTGGTATTGGATACATCAAAATCAGCAAGTTTTCGGCTACTACCCACAAAGAATTCCTGGAAGCTGCCAGCAAATTAAAAGCCGAAGGAATGAAAAAGATGATACTCGATTTAAGAGGCAATTCGGGCGGTTTTCTGGATGCCGCCATCGGGCTTGCCGACGAATTTCTCCCCAATAAGAAATTGATTGTTTATACGGAAGGGTTACATCAGAAACGGGAAAAAGCCTTTGCCAGTGGTGAAGGAATTTTTGAAAATGAACCTTTGGTAGTTTTAATTGACGAAGGCTCGGCTTCTGCCAGCGAAATTCTTGCCGGAGCCATCCAGGACAACGATCGGGGAACCATCGTCGGACGCCGTTCTTTTGGCAAAGGATTGGTACAGCGTCAGCTTGATTTACCCGATGGGTCTGCCGTTCGCCTTACCATTGCACGCTACCACACTCCGACAGGCAGATGTATTCAGAAACCTTATAAAAACGGCATTGAACAGTATTATAACGAAGCTTACCAGCGTTACCTTGATGGGGAAATGGAAAATGCCGACAGCATAAAATTTGAAGATTCTCTCAAATTTAAAACTCCCAAAGGACGTATCGTTTACGGCGGCGGCGGCATTATGCCCGATGTGTATATCCCCTTAGATAGAAACGAAAATTCTAAGTTTTACATAGGAGTGTTTAATAAGGGATTGGTTTACCAGTATGCCTTTGATTACACCGACAAAAACCGCAAGGCACTTGGACGTTTTAAAAACTGGCATGATTTTAATGAAAATTTCCAGGTAACTCCCTCTATGTGGAACGAATTTTTACAACTTGCTGCCAAAAACAATATTAAAAAGGTTACCAGCGACAAACCTGGCTCCGACGAACGGATTAAGCAGCTCATAAAAGCTTTCATTAGCAGAAATATTCTGGACGACCAGGGATTTTATCCCATTTATCTTAAAACGGATAAAACATTTTTGAAAGCAATTGAACTTTTGTAATTTCTTCATGTTTTACAATAAACAACTTTAAATCTTATAACTATGCTTTTTGAATTACCTTCTCTTCCTTACGCCATGGATGCTTTGGAACCGTATATTTCCAAAAATACCATTGAGTTTCACTATGGTAAACATCATCAGGCTTATGTAACCAATCTTAACAAACTGGTTCCCGGTACCGAATTTGAAAACGCCACCCTCGAAGAAATTGTAAAACGTGCTACCGGTGGTATTTTTAACAATGGCGCCCAGGTATGGAATCATACTTTTTACTGGAGTTGCTTAGCTCCCAATGCAGGAGGTGAACCTTCCGGTTTGCTTGCCGACAGGATTAATCGCGATTTTGGCTCGTTTGCTACTTTTAAAGAAAAATTCAGTGCTGCCGCAGCCACCCTTTTTGGATCTGGCTGGGCATGGCTGGTTAAAAATGCCGATGGCAAACTCGAAATTATCCAGGAAAGCAATGCCGGAAATCCTTTGCGAAACGGGTTTATTCCATTGTTAACCTGCGATGTATGGGAACATGCTTATTATCTGGACAAACAGAACCGCCGTCCGGATTACATCAGCGATTTCTGGAATCTGATAAACTGGAATACCGTTGCCCAGCACCTAAAATAACATTTTTTAATTAACCCCCAAAATGAATGAGTCATTGATAATGACTCTGATAAGGCATTTCGGACAAGTACTTGAACTTGAAAAATTCAGTGGTAAAAAAACTGATTATTTGTCAAAGGTACTTTATATTTTAAATATTATAATACTAAAATAAATTCTTTTTTTGTTGATTATTTTTTGCAATAAAGAATAATAAAATACCCGAAATAAATAAAATAATACTAATTATCTGGGATGGTGATAAGGATGAGTTTAAAATTGATCCCCGGTCGTCGCCTCTTAAATATTCCAATAAAAATCTGAAAATTCCATAAAATATTAGATAAACTATTGTTCGGTAATTAAATGAAATATATTTAATTAATATAAAAAATAATAAAAAGAGGAATATGCTTTCATATAATTGTGTGGGATGAATTGGAAGAGCACCTTTATAAAAATCGTAAGGGAGGCTGTTTTTAGGAAATACAACACCGAATATTGAATTTGTAGGGCAACCGAAGCAGCACCCGCCCAAAAAGCATCCTATTCTGCCAAATGCATGGGCAACAACCAGTGATGGTATCGAAAAGTTAATAAAAAATAAAATATTTAATTTTAAAAAATAAGAAATAAGTAAAAAAACTAAAATACCTGTAACAAATCCGCCATAAAAAGTTATACCACTTTGCAGAAGATTATGTATGGTAAATGGCTTGTCGTGATGAAATAAAAATTCAAAAATATCGGCACCTATGAAACCTATAATAAAAGCGCAAATCAACGAAATGTAAAATTGGGACTCAGTTTTTTGCGATATTTTTTCTTTCTTCATCTGGCTGTCGAGAAATAAAAAGGCAGCAATCATACCTAAACCAAGACATATATTATATGAGCCTATTGAAACATTATCAAATAATTTTATTATTTTTAGCATAGTGTATTATTAAAAAAAAGAGGTTAATAAAATATTTATCAACCCCTTTCAATTTAAAAAAATACCCGATTAAGGTACGTCAACTTCTTCTTTTTTGGTAATAGCCATTATACCTCCGATAAGGAAGAGAATAAGCATTGCCAAGTTCCAGAACCATGCAGCAGGGCAAAGGAATATTGCTACTAAAGCTATTACAGCAGCAATAATCATGGCTATCCCTGAAATTACGGGCTGTGATTTTGCAAGAATACCAAAAATTAAGCCGATTAAACCTGCTAAAATAACAGCAATCAAGCCGGGTGTACCTATGCCAGCAGTAGCTACGGCGCAAACTGCAGAGCACACGATTGATGGAATACTTACAACAAAGCCAATAATTCCAAGAATTAATGGAGCCGTAGAGGTTCCTTTTACTTGTTTTCCCATAAGTAATGAATTTTAAATTAATTAATCAGTTAATTTATTATTGTTAGTTAATATTAAATTAAAAATATTTTTTATTTTGATAGTTACCTCTTTAATATATTTAAATAACACTAAATTTGATAATTATAATACAAATAATTTGAAAAATTTGAATTTTATTAAAAAATTAAACAACAAATAAGCATTTATAATAATAAAAAAATAGTATTATTATACAATCATTAAAAGTTTAATAAAATATCAACTATTAAAAATTACTTATACAAGCACAAATATAAAACCTTTTTTAATAATAAATTTCAAAATTTATCTTTTAAAACAAATTTTTTTTGTAACAACTAAAAACCAAGTGCATATTATCACATATAGTATTGTTATATAATTAAATAAAAATTAAAAGTTTCATTACCATTTGTATTATTTATAAACATTCTACAAAGTCAAAAAATCAAAAGCACAGATAAACCGCTTATTACGAAATACTATGTTTTTATTCAAACAATTATTTTGCAGAGAAGATTAGCTATACATAAAAGAATAATAAGGTATATTAACCTGTGAAATTTTTAAATGAACCTAAATTAGAAAAATTATTTCCCTGGTTTATAATGTGCCTCTGTTAAAATACGTTGCGAATCTTGATTTTTCATCAGTTGCATAGGGGTAACATCTGGATTGTTTTTCATGTATGCACGGACTATTTGCCATCCTATCCAGTTTCCGGTTTTTGCAGGCGATTCGGTAGAAAAATCAGCAGTAAAAGGTCCATCGGTTACAAACTTGCTGAAAGCCTGAAAATACGTTGAATACAGTAACTTATTTTCAATCATAAATATCCATATATTTTCCTCATTTTCGAAGCACCATTTCAGTTGCGAAGAAGTGTATCCTATTTTCACCTCGTCGCTGAGGGCAGGAAGGGTAAGATCGGCAAAATACAGTTTTTTCCCTTCACGTATCATTTCGTCGAGCAGGGTTTTGTTATCCATATCGGGTATTAAATCGGTGGAAGCAATCTCTTTCATACAATCAGGGAGAATAAATTCGCGACTCATCCGGTTTATTTTATACACAGGAATACCTGTTTCGAGATAGGATTTGAATTTTTTACCCAGATACATATCCAATGCAATTATCAAGGTACTGTCAATGTATTTAACAGGGAATTCCACATCGGCATAATTAGACACATAGGTATAAACAGCAGGTTGTGGTTTGCCGAGAAAATAATGCCTGTAATACCGGAAAGCTTCGGTAAAAGCCAATTCAATACCGGAAAGATCGGGGTACAATACCTGACAGTACCGGCTTACCTGTATCACCTCGGGATCGGTGATAAAGTCGTGCATTTGCATTAAATTTAAGGTGTCATCCAAATCGCCCCCCAAGAAAAACGGAAACTTCGGGGCAAGGGTTTTCAATTGTTCCTGCAAATTACCGGGGTCAACGGTAAAAAGGGCAGAATCAAAACGGAAGATGTAAACGGGGATATTTTTAACATCCGAAACATCAACCTTCCCTTTTGTGGAACTTTTGCATCCTGCAATAAAGGCAAAACACAACCCTGCTGCCAGTAATAACAGCGGCAGTGTTTTTATTGTTTTCATAAAGAGACAACTGTTTTAGTAAATTTTCCAGCCGAGGCTTACCAAAAAGATATTGTTTTTAAAATCCTGATCAGAAGGTTTGTATATATCTTTAACACCCCATTCATAACGAACGTCGAGAGTAAACATCAAAACATCTATGCCTGCACCTGCCTGTATTGCCCAGCTTGCATCTTCCAAATCATTTTTTGGAAATTTTACACCTGTTTTGGTGTCAATATTCTTATCGTACACAAACGAAGCTACAGGTCCTGCCATCACCCGTAAGTTGGCAAGCTTGGCATCTGCCAGTTTATAACCAATAAGCAATGGAATATCAACGGTATTCATCGTAATACTGTAATGGGTATCCCCTCCGTCGGCTTTTAATTCGCCACCTTTTTTTGTAAAATATATTTCGGGCTGGATGTACATTTTTTTGGCACTTAAGCGACCAAATACTCCAAACTGGTAACCGAGAACAGCATCTTTTGTTTCATCAACATCACTGTTCAATTTTGAAGATGTAAAACCTGCTTTTATCCCAAAAGATAAAGGATTTTGCGAAAAACCCCATGTTGCTGCAAGCAACACTATTGTTAACAAAAAGTATTTTTTCATGGGTATAATTTTATAATAAAGGAAGCCTATTTTAAGTCTTCCTGTTTGTTTCACCTGCAAAGATAATGGATTTACACAAATTACTGACAAAACCTATAGGAATAATATTTTAATAAAAAAATCAGGTTGCATAAAAAATTTGTACTTTTATTACGTGAAACTTTAAAATCATATACTATGAAAAACAATTATTTTTTAAGAATGCTTTTCCCTGTTTTGTTTCTTGTAATGTTTGGAGCTTCTCCGGTGTTGAAAGCGCAGGAAGAATTTGCTGATTTTATCAATCAAAGCAAAGAAGATGTGAATACTATTGTGAAAGCATATGGTGGTCCTATGCTGAAAGCCATAGGTAATAACTATAACAATGGATGGTACAGTACTGCCGACCCCCTGAACCTCGGACGTTTTGATATCCGTTTTGTGGGAACTGCTTCCTTCTGCCCTAAAAGCGATCAAAGTTTTAATTTTAACGATTTAAATCTTCGTTATTTACAAACTGCTCCTGGTTCTCCCGAAAAAGTTCCTACTGTTTTTGGGAAAAAGAATCAGCAGGCAAAAATTCAGGTATTGGCAAGTGTACCAGGATATGCAGATAGTTTAAAAGTTACGCGTACCCAGGTGATACCAACGGCGGGAATCAATTTTATGCCGGGGATAGTTCCGCAAATCAATGTAGGGTTAATAAAAAATACGGAACTTATGCTGCGTTTTCTCCCTGAAATAAAAGTGCCGGTTACGGGCGACCAATCGTTGTACACCAGCTCGTGGGGACTGGGAATCAAGCACGACATCAAACAATGGATTCCCTATTTTAAAAAGCTGCCTATCAGTATGTCGGTTTATGCTGCCTATGCAAACACAGGTTTATACGCCAAGGGTCCTTTTCTTACCCCAGAAGACCTTCCGGGTGGCTACAACAATCCCGAGCCGAAGGATTATGATGCTCAGAAAATAAATTTTAATACTACTTCCTGGAATGCCGGAATTATTGTTTCCAAAAAAGTTTCCGTTCTTACTGTGTTTGGAGGAATAAACTTTTCTTCATCCTCAAGCAGTCTCGACATGTCAGGGTACTATCCTTACGTAAAACCTTTAGAAAATGATGAATATGAAATAGCCCATATCGAAAAACCTGTTGATATAAAAACCAATACTTCGCAATTGGGTATCAATGCTGGTTTCCGTTTGAAATTAGCCATCGTAAGTCTTACTATCCAGGGCACTTATGCCCCGGGTGGGTACAGTTCGGCTACGGCTGCCCTTGGGTTTGGCTGGTTTAACTAAGAGACCGATGCCTTTCAGACGATGATAAGGGTATGGTTATTCCTTTATTTATACAACTTCTGGAACTTTATTTTATTTTTGCTTCCTTACTTCTAAAATTTTTCACATGAAACAAATGTATTTAACCCCAGTAAACAAGGATAAAGATTGTTGCAAGCGAGCTACCTCACACCTTATTAATATAAACTTACTACGGAAACAACGTAATTACGTTTTGTTTATTCTTATTTTTCTGATGGTGAGTATACATGCCGGGGCGCAAAAGACCAATTATAACCTTGGTTTTCGTATTGCGCCCAACCTGGGATGGCTGAAACCTGATGCCGAAGATTTTGTGTCAAAGGGTTCACATCTGGGGTTTTCATGGGGCTTCGTCAGCGAATTTGAACTTACCGAAAACTATTTGCTTGTTACAGGATTTAACGTATTGCAAAACAGGGGAGAATTGAAATACCGTGAGCAAATGGCTATACCTCCCGATTCAATTTTGCTTGAAGGCTGGAATCACCGGAAATATTCACTTAAATATTTACAGATTCCTCTTACATTGAAACTTCGCACCAACGAACTTGGATATTTCCGGTATTATGGTCAGATTGGACTGGGTACCGGATTTTTAATCTCTGCCAAAACCGATGAAGATTTTTATTCGGGAACGCAAACCAAAGGCAGTGAGAATAAAAATATTTATGACGATATTTCAAAAATACGGCTATCACTTCTTCTTGAAGCAGGGGTAGAATATAAAATTGAAGGTTTCAGTACATTGGTTTTTGGTATCCGTTTCGACAATGGCTTCACCAACGTGCTGTCCTTTGACAATTACTACTTGAATGATGTTGATCCCTTTGCCATTGGCAACACAGTGGAACTCACCCTTGGCATCCTCATCAACCCATAATTTTTACAGATGAAAATTGCTCTTGCCCAGCTCAATTACCATGTTGGTAACTTTGCTGCCAATGTTTTAAAAATAAAAAATACTATTCGCAAGGCAAAAGAATGCCAGGCAGATATTGTTGTTTTTGCTGAATTATCCGTTTGTGGGTATCCCCCCCGTGATTTTCTTGAATTTTCCGATTTCATCGAGCAATGCCACAACGGCATTGACGAAATTGCTTGCGAATGTACAGGCATCGCAGCCATAATAGGTGCGCCCGGTATCAATCCCAACGAAAAAGGGAAACCTCTTTTCAATTCGGCATATTTTCTTGCAGAAGGTAAAGTTTGGGCAATACGGCATAAATCGTTGCTTCCTAATTATGATGTATTCGACGAATACCGCTATTTTGAACCTAACCGTAATTTTGAGGTTATCAATTACCATGATCAAAAAATTGCACTTACAATTTGCGAAGACCTATGGAATATTGATAATGACCCTCTTTACACAGTAACACCTATGGATGTACTTTCCGACCAGCGTCCTACGATGATGATTAATATTGCTGCATCTCCTTTTCATTACAACCAGGATGCCGTCCGGAAATCGGTACTCACACGCAATGCCCAAAAATATGGTCTGCCGTTAGTGTATGTAAACCACGTGGGTGCACAAACTGAGCTGATTTTCGACGGGGGCTCACTGGTGGTGGATAAAAACGGAAACATCAGCAGCGAACTCAGCTATTTTGAAGAAGATTTCAAGATAATTGATATTGATGAAAAAACTGCTGATACGGGTTATTCCGGCACAAAGGCAGATAAAATACAATGGATACACGATGCGCTTGTTTTGGGTATTCATGATTATTTCGGGAAAATGGGTTTTCAGAAAGCTATACTGGGTTTGTCTGGAGGTATTGATTCGGCAGTTACCCTTGCTTTGGCTTCGCAGGCTCTGGGAAATAAGAATTGCCTCGCAGTGTTGCTCCCGTCCCGTTTTTCGAGCAACCATTCGGTGAACGACGCACGTTTATTAGCCGAAAATCTCAATGTCTCTTACCACATTATCAGCATTGAAGAAGCTTATAAAAGCCTTGAAAACACTTTACAACCCTACTTTGCCGGTTTGCCTTTCGGATTGGCAGAGGAAAATGTACAGGCACGCATACGCGCCGTAATTCTGATGGCACTTTCGAATAAATTTGGATATATTCTTTTGAATACCTCTAATAAAAGCGAAGCTGCTGTGGGTTATGGCACTCTGTATGGCGACATGTGCGGCGGCTTGTCGGTTTTGGGCGATGTATACAAAACTGATGTGTTTGCCCTTGCACGTTACCTGAACCGCAACGGCGAAATCATTCCAGAAAACACTATTATAAAACCTCCTTCGGCTGAATTACGTCCTGGGCAAAAAGATTCGGATTCACTACCCGAATATTCCATACTCGACCGAATTCTCTTCCAATATATTGAAGAAAGAAAAAGCCCGCGTGAACTCATTGACGCAGGCTTTGACGAAACTATTGTACGAAAAGTGCTTCGAATGGTAAATACCAACGAATGGAAACGTTACCAAACACCTCCAATACTCCGCACTTCACCAAAGGCATTTGGCATGGGCAGAAGGATGCCTATTGTGGGAAAATATCTTTTTTAGATAGAATCCACAGCCACTATTTCGGGAATGGCTTTCTTAACGGCTTCTTCCACCCCGTTCTTCAGAGTCATCTGGCTGTAAGGGCACGAACCACATGCCCCCTGAAGTTCGACTTTAACGACGTTTTCGCTTGTTAATTCAATAAAACGGATATCGCCTCCGTCAGCCTGAAGGTAAGGACGGATTTGGTCAATAACATTTTTAACTTTAGCAGTTAATTCGGGATTTGTATTCATTTTTTTGAAAAATTATCGTGTAAAAATTTAATTTATTGTTGCAGGATAACAGGTTTTGTTGCAGGAAGGCTGACATTGCGGATTGCTACATATCGGGCTACATTTTGAGCAAGAGTATGGAAAGCTATGCCGGTGGCAGAACTTTCATCCAGGGCAATAGGGTTTCCATTGTCGCCCGACTCGCAGATGCTTTCAACGAGCGGGATTTGACCAAGCAGGGGCACGCCGGTTTCTTCGGCAAGACGTTTACCTCCTTCTTTTCCAAAAATGTAATATTTATTTGTTGGCAGTTCGGCAGGTGTAAAATACGACATGTTTTCGATAAGACCCAAAACAGGCACATTTACATTTTCCTGTGTGAACATGCTCAATGCCTTGCGTGCATCAGCCAGGGCAACTTCCTGCGGAGTGCTCACAATGCAAACCCCCGTAACGGGAACCTGCTGCACCAAAGTAAGATGGATGTCACCAGTTCCGGGAGGCATGTCAACCACCAGGTAATCCAGTTCGCCCCATTCCGAATCGTGAAACAACTGGCTGAGTGCATTGGAAGCCATAGGCCCTCTCCAGAGCAATGCTTTGGCAGGGTCAACAAAAAAACCAATGGAAAGCAATTTTATTCCATATTTCTGTAACGGGATCATTATCTGTTTTCCATTTTCTTCAACAACTGAAGGATGCCCGTTCATCAAATCGAACATCAACGGAACCGAAGGACCATAAATGTCAGCATCTAACAAACCGGTTTTTGCCCCGGTTTTTGATAATGCTACTGCAAGGTTTGCTGCTACTGTTGATTTGCCTACTCCACCTTTTCCTGAAGCCACGGCAATGATATTTTTAACATTTCGAAGCATACTTTCGGTTGTGCTACGGCGGGTGGTTACCCGCGAGGTCATTTCTATTTCCACATTGGCATTGGTATCAATAAGGTTATGAATAGCATTGATACAATTCTGTTTTATCAACGACTTCATAGGGCAGGCGGGTGTGGTAAGAACCACGCTGAAGCTGATTTTATTTTCTTCGGTTTTGATGTTTTCAATCATCCCAAGACTCACCAAATCCTTTTTGAGGTCGGGATCGTGAACTGTTTGTAAAGCATTTAAAATCTGATTCTCTGTATATTGCATTATTATTTCCTGATTATTTAGACTGCGTAAAAATAGATAAAATACCATAACGGTTGCAAACCGGCTAAAATTAATATTCCGGGTAAAAAAGTGTGGTAAAATTATAAACTCACGAGGGTAAAAAAGGTTTTTGCAACGGTATCATTAAATAAGTCCTAAATCTAAGTTACATTTTTTATAATTTGTTTAAAACAATCATTAACCTGAACTTAGGTTATTACGCAAAGTTTACAATTTCGCACCTCTGGCCTGCACTCACGAGGATAAAATATGAACTTTTAAGAATCAGAGTCTATCAAACCTGTTATGCTTTCTTGGAGAAAAATGAGAGGGGTCAGTTAAACCGGTATCCTATGCCAGATTCGGTAATAATATGCTCGGGTTTAGCCGGGTTGTCTTCTATTTTTTTGCGTAGTTGTGCCACAAAAACCCGCAAGTATTGCGTTTGTCCGGTATAGCCATGTCCCCAGATTTCCTTTAATATATAATGATGGGTGAGTACTTTGCTCGGATTTTTTGCCAGTAGTACTAACAGCGAAAATTCGGTAGAAGTAAGTTTGATAATTTCGTCCTCTTTATGAACAATATGGTTTACCAAATCTATTTGCAGAGTGGAATAAACGAGAACGGTATCGGTATTCTCGTTTTGCTGAACCTGCCTGAAAGCCGAGCGTATGCGTGCAAGCAGCTCGCCACTGCGAAAAGGCTTGGTAAGATAATCGTTGGCCCCGTTGTCCAGTGCCTGCACTATATCGTCTTCCAAATTTCGTACTGATAGGATAATGATGGGATGGGAATACCACTCCCTCAACTTTTTCAGCACACTTTGACCATCCTCATCCGGAAGACCCAAATCAAGCAAAATAAGGGACGGATTTAAAGTAGCTGCCGCCACTATGCCCTCTTTGCCGGTGCTTGCCTCTGCCACCTTGTAACCATTGGCATTAAGGGTTATTTCGAGCAGGCGTCTTATTTGCACTTCGTCATCCACTATCAGTATGAGGTTGCTGTTTGTCATGGTTTTTTATGGCATTAATGTAAAGTCTGGAGTTTCAGAAGGAATACGTACGGTAATGATTGAGCCACCATTTTGCCTGTTTCTTATGTTAACGGTACCATTATGTGCTTCGGTAAAGCCTTTTACTATGGAAAGTCCTAATCCGGTCCCGCCGGTTTGTGTTCCCGCCACACGGTAAAACTTATCAAAGACATGTGGGATAGCTTCTTTGGGAAAACCAGGCCCGCGATCCATCACCTGCATGATAAAATTGGGCTTATCGTAATACATTTTTATCCGGAGTGTAGTTTCAGGCGGAGCATATTGCGTGGCATTGAACACCAGGTTGTATAAGATTTGTTCCACCAATCCGAAATCAATAAATACCAGCGGGATATCGTCGGGTATTACCACTTCGAGTGAGAAATGTTGCAGTTCGTTGCGGAGGTTTTCGGTAACTTTGTTAACCAAATCGTGCACATCGTTCCAGTCCTTGCGTGGGGTTATCCTTCCCGATTCCAGCCTCGACATGTTGAGCAGATTTTCTATCAGCCTGTTCAGTCTTTCGGAAGCAGTAAATATTTCGTTGCAAAGACGGGAATAGCTGTTTTTATCATAATCAACAGAAAGCAAAGCGTCCGAAGCGCCCATGATGGTGGCAACCGGAATGCGCAACTCATGCGAAATAGAATTGAAAAGAGTTTTGTACAGCTTGTCCGATTCGTCTAGGATGGAAGCCTTGCGGGCAAGTTCATCCAGAAACTCACGTTCCAGCGCATTGGAAAGCTGCGCTTTGAATGTCTCCCAAAAAATTTCTTCTTCTCCGCTTAAAGCCTTGGAATGCTCTACGGCAACTACCCCCACCCGCAAGCGACTTCCATTGAGCGGATAAAAAGTATAATTGGTAGAAGGAAGGGTGTCGGTATATTTTCCGGCACTTTTGGCGTGTATAAAACTCCAGGATGCAATGCTCATCTCCGACTCTGACAAGTGGATCGGGCTTTCGTGGGCAATGCGATGTTGCAGTTCGTTGTTGCTGCTCTGCAGGATAAATGCAGCTTCCACCTTAAAATATTTTTTGATGTTTTTCAGGGCGGCATTTACCACCCCGTTTAATCCTGATGCGTAGGAGAGTTCTTTTGTGAGCTGGTAGAGCGCACTGGTTCGTTCTTCCCTTACGCGCGTCATCCGTTCCTGTTTGCGGACTTTGGCCGTTAAAATACCGTTGAGCAATGCAATAATAAAATACATGCCCAGCATCAGCATATCTTCAGGTCTTTCTACATGAAGGGTGAGTGAAGGCGGAATGAAAAAATAATCCCACAATAAGGCGCTTAACGTAGCTGCCAGCAAAATAGGGCCTATTCCCAAAAACATGGCAAGAATGGATACGGTAAAAAGCAAGGTGTATGCTACCACCTGGTATCCGAAAAATTGTTTCATGGGATAAAATACCAAAGCGGTAACAATAGTTATGAAACCCGCCAGGAAATATTGCGAAAAACCTGATGCAAAGGATGGAAAAGTTATATATCGCAAGTATTGATTATCGGCGGGGCCATCGGCTCCCATTACATATACATCAATATTTCCACTATGGCGTACAAGGCGATTGATAAAATTTCCAAGTCTTAACAATGAAAAAAGGTTTCGATGTTTTGGTTTTCCAATGATAATGTGGGTGATGTTTTCGCGCTGGGCTATGTTTAAGATGGCTTTTACAATGTCGTCGCCGGAAGTGGAAACATACCTTGCTCCCAGCATTTTTGCAAGGCGAACATTTTTATTCAACTGTTCTTGCCTGGCCGGCGAAAGTTTGTTGGGCGATTCCACATAAAGTGTCATCAGCGTAGCTCCCATGGTGTAGGAGAGACTTTTGGCCCACCGGATAAGTCTGGCAGATTGTTTGCTTGGTCCAATTACAGCCATCAGGTGTAAGCCTGATTTCCATGGCCCGGGAATACGTTTTTGCTGCATGTATTCCCGTAGCTGTTTGTCAACCCTGTCGGCTACCATGCGTAATGCCATTTCGCGCAAAGCAGTAATATTTCCTTTGCGGAAAAAATTATTGATGGCTTCCGCCGAACGTTCAGGAGTGTAAATTTTCCCTTCCGAAAAGCGCTGAAGCAATTCTGCCGGAGTAATGTCCACCAGCTCTATCTCATCGGCTTGTTCAAAGATTTCGTCGGGCAGGGTTTCCCGAACCGATATTCCGGTGATTTGTGCTACCGTATCCGACTTGCTTTCGATGTGCTGAACATTTACGGTAGTATAAACATCTATTCCGCTGTCAAGAATATCCATTACGTCCTGGTAGCGTTTCAGGTGGCGGCTGCCGGGAGCGTTGGTATGGGCAAGTTCGTCCATCAGCACAATCTGCGGGTTGCGATCAAGGATAGCTTCCGCATCCGGCTCATGAAATGTCTTTTCTTTATAAACTATTTCGGCACGTGGGATTTGTTCCAGCCCTTCCAGTAATTCTTCGGTTTCCTGACGATGATGGGTTTCCACATAGCCAATCACGATGTCCACTCCTTTCGACTTATCAATCTGTGCTGCACGAAGCATGGAAAAAGTCTTTCCTACCCCGGCACACATCCCGAAAAAGATTTTCAGTTTTCCCCGTTTACTTTTTTCTTCTTCTAATTTTAAAGAAGCTAATAGTTCACCAGGGCTGGGCTTATGTTCTTCGTAGTGATTCATGGCGTTTTATCAAGAGCTAAATTAAGCATAAAAACATTTACACGGGCTTCTCCAAGAAGAGAAAACTGCGGCAATTCTGTTTTTTTAAGAATAAGCTCTTCTAATTGCCTCTTTTGCTGCTTGCTGAAACTTCTTGCAGCAGCAATTCTATCCATTTGGAGCAAAGCTGCCCGCGGAGAAATATGCGGATCTAAACCGCTTGCCGATGCAAAAACCATTTCGGCGGGAACGACGGTGTTAGTCCGAAGGTTGTTTCCGAAGACAAAAGCCTTACGTCTTTTTTCTGCAAGATTTTTAAGCTTTTCACTGGTAGGACCTAAGTTGGAACCTCCCGAAGGCAGGGTGTTGTAATCCGTTGCCGAAGGTCGCGGCCAGAAATAGATGCTGCTATCGGTCTTTTGTCCGATGAGTTCCGAACCGAGGAGCCTTCCATCCTTTTTTACCAGGCTTCCGTTTGCCTGATGGGGAAAAATGAGCTGTGCCAATCCGGTTATCATCAAAGGATAAAGAATGCCGGTAAGAATTGTAAAAGCCAGCAGCATTTTAACTGCAATCATTCCTTGTGATTTCATTTTCAAATAATGTTAAAATAAACGAGCAACAGGTCAATCATCTTTATTCCGATAAAAGGCACTACTAAACCTCCGGCGCCATAAATCAGTAGGTTACGGGTAAGAATAGCATTGGCAGACAAGGGACGGTATTTAATCCCTTTCAGAGCCAAAGGAATCAATAGTATGATAATAATAGCATTAAAAATAACCGCACTCAGGATAGCACTTGCCGGAGAAGTAAGCCTCATCACGTTGAGGGCGGATAAAGGACCCGGCAGATTGCCTGTTGCGTAAAGCGAAACTGCAACTGCGGGTATGATGGCAAAATATTTAGCCACATCATTGGCAATACTAAAGGTAGTCAGGGCGCCACGTGTCATCAGCAACTGTTTCCCGGTTTCCACCACTTCAATAAGTTTGGTCGGATTACTGTCCAGGTCCACCATGTTGCCGGCTTCGCGGGCAGCCTGGGTTCCGGTGTTCATGGCAAGCCCGACGTCTGCCTGGGCAAGTGCCGGAGCGTCGTTGGTTCCGTCGCCTATCATTCCTACTAAGTGTCCGTTAGCTTGTTCCTGGCGAATGCGGTACAATTTATCTTCCGGTTTTGCTTCTGCAAGAAAGTCGTCCACCCCGGCTTCAGCAGCAATAGCAGCGGCGGTCAGCGGGTTATCGCCGGTAATCATTACCGTTCGGATACCCATAGCCCTTAATTGGGCAAACCGCTGTTTAATACCACCTTTTACAATATCCTTCAGATGAATAACTCCCAGCACACGGTTGTTTTCGGCAACTACCAAAGGTGTTGCTCCCTGCTTTGCCAGCGAGGCAACTATTTCCTCCACTTTCTTTGGGAAAAAACCATTGTTGTCTTCGATGAATTTTTTCACCGTATCGGTTGCTCCTTTCCGTATGCTCCGGATGGAGCCATCTGGCTGCCGTATGTCCACTCCGCTCATCCGCGACTGGGCGGTAAAAGGAATAAATGTGGTTTCGGATGGATGAATTTCTTTTCCGCGAAGGTTAAATTTTTCCTTGGCAAGCACCACAATGGAACGTCCTTCGGGAGTTTCATCGGCAAGGGAAGATAGTTGTGCAGCATTTGCCATTTGTTCCGGGCTTATTCCTTCGGCAGGAATAAAATCCGTTGCCATTCTGTTTCCTAAGGTTATGGTACCTGTTTTATCTAAAAGGAGAACGTCAACATCCCCGGCAGCTTCGATGGCTTTGCCACTGGTGGCAATCACGTTTTTTTGCAACAAACGGTCCATGCCGCTGATGCCGATGGCACTAAGCAGCCCTCCGATGGTAGTGGGAATCAAACATACCAATAAGGCAATCAGTACAGATAACGAGAGATTATGTTGCATAGGCTGTTCGGATGCCGCAAGGTCGTAGCCGAAAAAGGCAGGTAAAGTAACTACTGCCAGCAGAAAAATGATGGTCAGCCCCGACAAAAGGATGGTTAAAGCTATTTCGTTAGGTGTTTTTTGCCGTTTGGCACCTTCTACCAGGGCTATCATCCGGTCGAGGAATGTATTGCCCTGTTCGGATGTAACTTCTATTATTATCCTATCGCTTATCACTTTGGTGCCACCGGTTACTGCACTACGGTCGCCGCCGCTTTCGCGAATTACCGGAGCCGATTCGCCGGTGATAGCCGATTCGTCCACGCTGGCAATGCCTTCTATTACTTCTCCATCGGCTGGAATAATATCCCCGGTTTCGCATACTACCCGGTCTCCCCGTTTAACTTCTGTCGCACCAATTATCTCTTCTCTTCCGTTAATCAACTTACGGGCTTTGGTTTGTGTGCGGCTTCTCCGGAGGCTGTCTGCCTGTGCTTTTCCTCTTCCTTCGGCTATGGCTTCAGAAAAATTGGCAAACAGTACCGTAAACCACAGCCAAATGGTAATCTGAAAATCGAAGGAGGAAAAAGTACCTGAAAAAATATCCATCACCACTAAAAGACTGGTTATGGATGCGCCGATGGCTACAATAAAAATGACAGGATTTTTCACTAATGTCGCCGGATTCATCTTTTTTAAAGCATCAAGCAGTGCTTTCTCAAATATCTTACGTGTAAATAAACGCGTTTTTTTATATTCTTTCGGTGTCATAATATCATCATTTAAAAGGTAATACCACTATTCATCAGTAAATGCTCCATTACCGGTCCCAGCGAAAGTGCCGGGAAAAAGGTTAATCCGCCTACAATCAGTATCACGCCTATTAGTAGCATAACAAACAGCCAGTTATCGGTACGAAAAGTGCCGGCGGAAAGTGGAGTGATTTTTTTACGTGCCATATTTCCTGCAATGGCAAGCACCGGAATGATGATTCCAAATCGCCCGATAATCATTCCTATGGCTATGGTAAGATTGTAAAAGACAGTATTGGTGTTTAAACCGGCAAATGCACTTCCGTTGTTTCCTGCTGCAGAACTGTAAGCATATAATATTTCAGAAAAACCATGAGGTCCGGTATTGTTTAGTCCAGCCAACCCGGGTGCAAACCTGCACGCCCATGCCGTAAATACAAGTACTACAAAATTAGGAGCCAATACTGCTATCATTGCCATCCTTACTTCGTAAGCTTCAATTTTTTTACCGAGATATTCTGGGGTTCTTCCCACCATCAGTCCTGCAATAAATACCGTAAGTATGATAAAAACAGCCATTCCGTACAAGCCTGCACCAACACCACCAAACACCACTTCCCCGATCATCATATTAAAAATAGCTACCATTCCGGCCAGGGGTGAAAAACTGTCGTGCATGGCATTTACCGAACCGTTGGAGGCATCGGTGGTAACTACCGACCATAACACACTGTTGGTAACCCCAAGCCGGGTTTCTTTTCCTTCCATACATCCGGCAACGTGCAATGCTGCATTATAATGATATTCTGAATAAAAGGAGGTAATCAGCCCGGCAGAAAAAAGGATGAACATTACCAGGAACAATGTCCACCCATGCCGTAAGGAACCACTAAGTTTTCCGTAGGTGATGGTTAAAGCCGATGGGATAAGAAGGATGGCAAGCATTTCGAGGAAATTACTTAAAGGTGTCGGATTTTCAAACGGATGGGCACTGTTTGTGTTGAAAAAACCTCCTCCGTTGGTTCCCAACTGTTTGATGGCAATCTGGGAAGCTGCTGGACCTAAGGGAATGGATTGCTTTGCTCCCTGTAAAGTTTCGGCAGTTTGGTAAGATGAAAAAGTTTGCACCACGCCTTGTCCTACCAGCACTATAGCCAGAAGCAGGGATAAAGGTAAAAGGACATACACCACCGAGCGGGTAAGATCTGTCCAGAAATTGCCAAGAGTTTCGGTAGATTTACGGGTAAGCCCCCTCAGCAATGCCAGCAGAACGGCAATACCGGTGGCCGCACTTACAAAGTTTTGTACCGTTAATCCAAGCATTTGCACCAGATAGCCCAGGGTAATTTCTCCACCATATGACTGCCAGTTGGTATTGGTCATGAAACTTACGGCGGTATTCAGAGCAAGATGCCACGAAACATCCGGCAAGTGTTGCGGATTGCCTGGAAGTTGATTTTGAAATAGCTGTAGCAGAAATACCACAAGAAATCCGAAGAAGTTGAAAAGTACAAGTCCCCATGTATAGGTTTTCCAGTTCATCTCCTGGTTTTCGTTTGCCCCTGTAAACCGGTAGATTCCTTTTTCAAGCCATCCAAATACTGGTTTCAGAATGTGTTTCTCATTCATAAAAACTTTAGCCATAAACAATCCGAGCAAGGGAGCTAAAGCGAGCAATCCGATTATGTAAATCGCTATCTGGACTAAATCGTTCATATTTTTTATAGTTTAAATTTTGTATGAAAAAATTTCTCAATAAACAAAGTCAGCCAATAGCTGATGAAAAAAACAGCAATTAATCCGCCAAAAAATTCGACAAGTGTAAATACCATTTGTTTAAAATTTATCGGGTTTAAACAAAGTGTAAACAAGGTAAATAAGAAGTAATAAGGCAATAATAGCCCCACATAGGTAAGCAAACGTATTACCCGACATAATGGATAAAAGCAACATCCGGAGAACACCGGGTTTTAACAATGTTGATAAAATAATTGCATTCATATCGTCATAAATTCAACGATACAAAATTATAATCCAAGGTATTAAGAAAATATTAAAAAAGCATTTGCGGGTATAAAGATTTTATAAAATACGGCATTTCCCCTAAAACTGGAAATAAGAAGTAAAAAACTGTTATGTATTCGATACAGAACTGTCAAGGGAAAATAATACGGAAAGAAACAAGAAGAATGTACTGTTTTTCAACAACTATACTTTTCAGGCATTGATTTCAACGATTTAGGGCTGCAAGAATTTCCTTTTCATATTTAGCTACATATGCCGAAGACGGTCTTTCGCCGCAATGCCGGCAGGCAATATCGTAAGCGGAGTTGATGGTTCCGCATTTGCTGCAGGTATATTTCGCCAGAACTTCCTTATTCCAGATTTCAATGCCTCTGGAAAGCAAACATGCAGTATCAGAATATAAATCCATACGATGCGGGCGTTCCTGTTTGAATTTTTCGAGTGTTTCGCATGGGTATTCGTCACATTGTCCGCAATAATCAATATTTTTTTCTGCAATACATTTCAGGAAGCTGCACTGCTGGCAATGTCCTGCCCGTTTTTCGCTGCGACAGCCATTGCATTTCATTACCTCGACCGGAACATTCATTCTTGAACTGATAAATTCCAGCCGTTTCATATCTTCCCGGGTGCCTATGTATATTGAACAAACCTGGCAATGTAAACCGCAGGCGGAAGAAATTTTTATTAACTGAGCGTTAGTTTTTGTTTCCATTTTTTAAATTTTTGGCAAAAATAAGAGGATATAAAAATTATGAATCATTAAATTGGGTGAATGACTGATTCCTTAAATTGAATGCAGGATTAAATCATACCTTTGCATACTTTTTCCATAAACAGGATAATGACAGTAGATTCCACAAAACACGATGCCTATGCAGCACTGAGGATACCCGAATTCAGGTTGTTTCTTTCGGGAAGATTCCTGCTTACTTTTGTCATCCAGATGCAAAGTGTAATCATCGGCTGGCAGGTATATGAAGTTACAAAGGATGTTCTTGCATTGGGATTCATAGGTTTGGCTGAGGCAATTCCGTTTCTTTCAGTTGCCTTGTTTGCCGGATGGGCTGCCGACAGGTTCAACAGGAAAAAAATAATCATGATTTCCACTTTTACGTACTTGCTGGGAGCCGTTTGCCTGCTTTTGCTAAGTTATCGGTTTGCCAGCCTGTATGCACAATTTGGAGTCATACCCATTTACACTATTATTTTTGTTACCGGGATAGGAAGGGCGTTTTTTTATCCTGCCCAAGCAGCACTTATGGCACAATTAGTTCCCCGGAGTTTATACCCCAATTCATCAACATGGAACAGTACCATTTGGCATATTGCAGCGGTAAGCGGTCCGGCTGCCGGAGGACTGGTTTATGGTTTTGCAGGAATACACACGGCTTATTTTTGTGTCGTCGGCGGTGTAATCCTTTCGCTGATAATGTTTTTTTACGTTAAAAATAAGCCACTTCCACCGATTGTAAAAGGAGAAACCCTGATACAGGGGCTTGGTGCTGGCATCAGGTTTGTCTTCAGCAACCAGATAATATTGGGAGCCATTTCTCTTGATATGTTTGCCGTTCTTTTTGGGGGTGCTGTTGCACTATTACCTGTTTTTGCATCCGACATTCTGCACACAGGACCGCAAGGATTAGGCTTTCTACGGGCTGCACCGGCTTTGGGTGCCATTGGTATGGCTTTGTTTCTTGCTTACCATCCTCCCCTGAAATCGGCGGGGCGAAACCTCTTGCTGTCAGTGGCAGCATTTGGCATCTGCATCATTGGTTTTGCGCTTTCCCGTAATTTTTATCTTTCCCTGGCATTGCTTGCTGTTGGCGGGGTATTCGACAATGTAAGTGTGATAATCAGGCATACCATACTTCAACTTTACATCCCCGACAATATGCGTGGAAGGGTGATGGCTGTAAACAGCATTTTTGTCGGTTCTTCCAACGAAATCGGTACCTTCGAATCGGGATTGGCTGCGCGGCTGCTGGGACTTATTCCCTCGGTAATCTTTGGCGGAAGTATGACGCTGGCTGTTGTGGGCATAACTGCCAGAATTGCTCCCAATCTTCGCAAACTGAGTATTGTAAAACAATAACCATGGTAGAAGTTTTTGCTGTACAAACCCTCAACGAAGATGCTTACCAACAGGTAAAACCCGTTTTTATGCGGCTGCTTCCTTTGAATTCACAGGAAAGGACGGAAAGTTATACTCATCCTGCATCGCAACAACGGACTTTGCTTGGAGAGGTACTGACACGCAAAATAATTTCACAAAAAACAGGCATTGCTCCTGACAAATTCTTATTTTCACTTAGCAAACATGGCAAGCCTTATCTGAATGATTTCCCGCAACTGCATTTTAACATTTCCCATTCGCACGAATGGGTGGTTGTTGCTGTTGCTTCTGCTCCCGTTGGAATTGACGTGGAAAGAATCAGAAAACCCCGCCTTGATGTAGCCTTGCGTTTTTTCAGCGAGGAAGAAAAAAACGTTTTGCTAAAACTACCCGATGAAGAACAGACGCAATATTTTTACCGGCTTTGGACCATTAAGGAAAGTTACCTTAAGTTAACGGGTGAAGGCTTAACAGCATCACTCAACACATTTACCGTAAAGCAACAGAATGAAAATTTTGCCATTTTCAAAGAGGAAGTAAAACAAAATATACACGTAAAAATATATCCCGGTATTCCCGGTTTCTGCCTCGCAGTTTCGTCAGAAGAAAATAGTTTTGCCGAACTTGTTAATACGGATATTTCTTTCCTGGCAGGCTGAAAACTCAGTCAACCGGTTTTAACCGGGAACAAAAACAATGCTCCCCGTATCGGTTAACGGACCATCGTAAAGTTCAATTATTTGTAATTCGCAGGAATTTATCATTTTCTTCACTTTTTCACCTTCGCGGTAATATTGAAGGCTTCCGCAGATAAAAACCGTATCCTGAAAAATGCCACAGCATCCTCCGAAAAAACCATTTGCAAATCCTTCAAGTACTATACCTTCGGGATTAACATACAAAATCTGGGCTTGCTGGTTAAGCAGTTTTCTTTCAATACCCCGGTCGGAAGTGATGAACCGTTTTCCGGGTAGGGCTAACAAATTGCAACGGGCGTAGCCCTGATTAACGTTTACCCAAAACCGGTTTCCCACATTTTCCTTTATAACTACATCGGTTACATGAATATTATGAATCAGAAAATCATCTGTTACCACGGCATTGTACCGGGCGCTTCCGGGGTAATTGCTCTCAACCATTTTTTTACCACTTCGGAAGCTTATGCTGTTTTTCTCAAAAAAATTAAAATATTCCTGAGGAAGGTTTGGTGCCGTAAAAAGGCATGAATCAAAATTGCAGAAAAAAATGTCAGGATGTCCCGAGATGGCTGGGTAAGCAATGTTACTCGTTTGTAATTCAATCAAATTGCCAAACTTTGAAAGATTTTGCTTTGCCGACGAAGGCATTTTTTTGTCAATTATAATCCACATAGTAATTTCTGTTTTTCAATGCAGGGTCGGCTGTAAATCTAACTTTGCGATAGAATTGCAAAAGTCGTTTCCGGTTTGCTGCTCCATAACCTATTGCAAAATTTAATTCGGTTGGAGAAACAGAAACTTGTATTTCATTTTTATCCGAATGAATGCAGAGAGGTGCAAGCAAGTCGTTCCATATTTTGGTAAGCACCAATTCCCTGAAAGAAACATGAAAAGGTCCGGCAATGAGTTGGCTTCGGGTAAGCAATCCTTCTGAGGGATGCAATCCTATGCGCAGGATTCTGACATTTTTTTCTTCAAAAACAGGAATAAGAAGTTTAACACGCTGCACGGCTTCCGGAAGAGAAAGTGGCTGGTATTTACCTTCGTAATACATTTTTGCAAGAGGTGTTTTCCTGATAACCAAAACCGGGTAAATACGCGTGTTAGCAGCACCAAGCGCAACTATTTCCCGGGCAGTAGCCACTGATTTTTCTGGCGTGTCACCAGGTAAGCCAACCATCATCTGCAATCCTAACTCTATTCCCTCATCAAGTATTGCCTGCGATGCTTTTTCTATATCCTCAACGGTATGCCCCCTGCCCGAAAGGCGTAATACTTCGTCGTCGAACGACTGCGCTCCCAACTCAACTACTTTGACTTTATATTTTTTAAGTAACGCAAGAATTTCTTTATTGATGTAATCGGGTCGTGTTGAAACCCTAAGGTGCTGCACCCTTCCGTCTTCAACAAAGCGGAAAGCTGCTTTCAGGTAATCTTCCATTAGGCTGAAAGGAAGCCCTGTAAAACTTCCGCCGTAAAATGCAATTTCCACCCGCGAATTTTCAGCAGGAATACCCTGTAGATAAGCCGTAACTTTTTTGATGACATCTTCCGGCTTCGGTATGCTAATACTCCCGGTAATTTTTTGCTGGTTACAAAAAATACACTGGTGAGGACAAGCCAACTGGGGAATAAAATTAGGAATAATGTAGTATGGCAGGGCATTGTTGGAAAGCATAAACAAACATAAGCAAAATATTAACAGAAAAGCACAGAACTAATCATAGGAAAGCATTGTTACATCCAACGGATAATTTCCGGGGTTTCAATTTTACCTGCAACTTCATATTTACCTGCTTTCGGTCATTTTAAATAAAATCCGTTTACCTTTGCATAAAAATACCCGTATGCAATCTGACAAAATTAGGCAACTTTCACGGGAGCACCTTTCAGAAATTACTGTCATCCGGCGGCATCTGCATGCCCATCCCGAACTGTCGGGCAAAGAATATGAAACTTCGGAAGTTATTGCCACCCAACTTACCCGCATGAGAATTCCTTTTCGCAAAAACATAGCCGGAACTGGTTTGCTTGGAGTTATTGAAGGGAAAAACCCCGGAAAAACCGTTGCCTTGCGTGCCGATATGGATGCACTTCCCATAACTGAAAAAAACGAAGTTACTTATGCTTCATGTAACGAAGGAGTTATGCATGCTTGCGGACACGATGCTCACATGGCTTCTTTGCTCGGAGCTGCCATGATTTTGCAACAACTCAGAGACAGTTTCGATGGGAAAATCCTTCTTATTTTTCAGCCTTCCGAAGAAAAATACCCCGGTGGAGCCATTCAGATGCTTCAGGAAGGAATTTTTGAAAATGAAAAACCCGATTCAATAATCGCTCAGCATGTTCTTCCTACTCTCGAAACGGGTTTTGTTGGAATGAAAGCAGGAAAATATATGGCGTCAACCGACGAAATTTATATCACGGTTATCGGTAAGGGTGGACATGCTGCAACCCCCGAACTACTTGTTGACCCGGTGCTCATTTCAGCACATATCCTTGTAGCTTTGCAAAGTATCGTTAGCCGGAACGCCCCACCCCACATCCCTACGGTACTTTCTTTTGGAAAAATAGTGGCAAACGGACGCACAAACGTCATCCCCGACAAGGCGGAAATGGAGGGCACTTTACGTACTTTCAATGAAGAATGGAGGAAAAAGGCACATAAAAATATTACCCGTATTGCCACCTCTATTGCCGAAAGCATGGGTGGCGAAGCAGAAGTTTTTGTTGACAAAGGCTATCCTTTCCTTGTAAATGACGAAAGGCTAACCCAACGCGCCATGAAATATGCTGCACAATATTTAGGTAAAGAAAAAGTTAAAGAATTAGACATCCGGATGACCGCAGAGGATTTTGCCTATTTTTCGCAGCAAGCACCTTCACTGATGTATCGCCTCGGAATTGCCAATGCCAGTAAAGAAATAACATCAAATCTGCATACCAACACTTTCGATATTGACGAATCGAGCCTCGAAACCGGAATGGGGTTGCTCGCTTGGTTCGCCATTTGTGAACTTGCTGTGTAAATAAGCAACACCTAAATTCAAGATTGTCCATAGAGAATTCATTATTGATCTCCTGATAGAGAGAATTCACAGAAATAAAAAATCCTTTCTACGGATATTAAAACCCTGACGGATTTTAGATATGCCTTCCGGCATTTTTGGCAAACAGTTAAGCAAACCAGACGATTATGCCCGCACTTTTGCCCCTCTAACCTTTAAGCAGAAAAAATATTAAATAAAAATCAATTGCAAATAGCCCAATAGCTTATTGACTAACTAACACAATCTTTTAACCCCCAAATCCTATTTTCTAATCCTTTAAAATATTTTCTCAATAATCCATTTCAAAAACTGTAGCTTTGCGTTATGATTTTAGTTACCGGAGCCACGGGATTGCTGGGTTCGTACCTGATAAGCGCATTACTGAAGCGTGGAGAAAAAGTACGGGCGCTCAGGCGTAGCAGTACCGATATGCGTATGTTGCAAAAAGTTTTATCATACCAGAGTGAAAACCCTGAAGCATTATTTTCTGCAATTGAATGGTTGGAAGGTGATGTATGTGATGTGTATTCCCTCGAAGAAGCCATGAAGGGAATATCGCAGGTATATCATTGTGCAGGTATAGTATCGTTTGAACCACGTTTCAGGGAAATGATGATGAATACCAACGTAAGAGGAACGGCGAACGTGGTAAATGCCGCATTGCATTGTGGTATCGACAAACTATGCCATGTAAGCTCCGTTGCTGCACTTAGCCGAACTGAGGCAGACGAAGTCATTGACGAAAATTCCACATGGAAACCTTCCGGGCACAATTCTGTTTATGCCGTCAGCAAATACAATGGCGAACGCGAAGTATGGCGGGGAATGGAAGAAGGACTTAATGCTGTAATTGTTAATCCCTCGATAATAATCGGCTATGCGGGAAACAACAGCGGAAGTTCTCAGTTGTTTTCCACTATTGATGCCTGCTCCTGGTTTTACAGCAACGGGGTTAACGGTTTTATTGATGTACGCGATGTGGCAAGCTGTATGATTACATTAACCAACAGCGATATCAGCGGGAAACGTTTTGTGCTTTCGGCTGAAAATCTGAGCTACCGTCAACTGTTTATTTTTATTGCCGCACAACTGGAGAAAAAGCTCCCTTTTATCCGGGCAGGCAATGGTTTGCTCAGCCTTGTATGGAGAATAGAAAAATTACGTTCCTTGTTGTTGCGAAGCCAACCCATGATTACCATGGAAACAGTCAACACTCAAAAAAACAGGTATTTTTATAACAACAATGCAATAAAGCAAGCAACGGGTATTAATTTTATACCAATAGAAGAAAGCATATCCTATTTTTGCAGTAAATATTCAGCCGACAAACCATGGTTTCATTGCAGGGAATAAAAAACATCATTTTCGATTTTGGCGGAGTCATCCTTAATCTTGATTTTAAAGCCGGTGAAACTGCTTTTGCCAGACTTGGGGTAACAGATTTTGCAGAATTGTATTCGCAAATTAACCAGGTGCATATTTTTGATGACCTCGAAAAGGGCATCATCAGTCCAACAGAATTTAACAGGCGGATACATGTGCTAATCAACAAGGATATAAGCGATGAAGACCTTAATATTGCCTGGAATTCCATGCTGGGAGAAATGCCGCCCCAAAGAATCCGGACGCTGTTGCGATTGAAAAATATCTACCGCACATTTTTGCTTAGCAATTCCAATGCTATCCATTATGCCGTATTTGTAAAGGAGTTGCAGGAAAAATACGGCTTTGCTTCTTTCGACGAATTGTTTGAAAGGGTGTACTTTTCGTTTCGTGAAAGGATGAAAAAACCCGATCCGGAAATTTACAATTATGTATTACACACCAGCAACCTGATTCCGGAAGAAACTTTGTTTATAGAGGATACTGAAAAGAATCTGGTGCCTGCACGCCAGTTGGGCATACACACGTACTTGTTGCAGCCTGGTGAAGATATTTCCACATTGTTTTAATCACAATTCGTTATTCTGTATCATACGATAAATGGTGGTTTTACCAATCCCCAACTTACTAGCAACCAATCGTACTTTGTTGTCATATTTTTGTAGAAAGTGATTGATAATTTTTTTGTTATACTCTTCCAGTGTAGTTTCCTGCAAAAGAAAATCGCTCATGGTTGTGGCAGAAGTAAAAGAAATATCATTTTCGTCAATAGTTTCGGTGTTGGTCATTACGGCTGCCAGTTCAACAATTGCTTTCAGTTCGCGGACATTTCCCAGATAGGGATATTTTTTTAACTTTTCAAATGCATTCGAACTTATGGTAAGCTTTGGCATTTTATTTTTTTTGCAAAATTCATCCGCAAAATATTTTGCCAATAGAATCAAATCGTTTCCGCGTTCACGAAGCGGAGGAAGTTCAATGGGCAAACCCAGCAAACGATAATACAGGTCTTCCCTGAAATTACCTTTTCTCACTTCGTCTACCAGGTTTTTGTTAGTAGCTACCACTAATCTTACATCCAAATTAATAGTTAGGTTGCTGCCGATGCGTGTAATTTCTTCTTCCTGAAGGGCTCTCAGGAGTTTCGACTGCATATTGAGGTCCATATCGGCAATTTCATCGAGAAAAAGAGTACCCTTGTTTGCTTCCTCAAATTTACCAATGCGACGGGAAATTGCCCCGGTAAAAGCGCCTTTTTCGTATCCAAACATTTCGCTTTCTATCAATTCTTTGGGGATAGCCGTAACATTTACGGCAATAAAAGGCATTTTACGCCGTGGGGAGTTAAAATGGATGGCTTTGGCAACGAGTTCTTTTCCTGTACCGGTTTCCCCCGAAATAGATACGGTAATATTGGTCTTTACTGCTTTTTCTATAAGAGTAAAAATTTTATGAATTTGCGGACTTTCTCCTTTTATCAGGTTCTGATATTCGTATTTTTTCCCAATTTCCTCCTCCAGTACGGATATTTTCTGACGCAGACGCTGATTTTCACGAATGTTTTTAACAATATTCCACAAACGGTCTTTGGTATCCTGATCTTTGATTACATAATCGTATGCCCCTTTTTTTAATAGTTCTATCGCCGTGGAAATGTCCTGCTGCCCCGAAACAATGATTACCGGTAAATCAGGATTGAATTCCCTGATGCGGTTAAGAGCTTCTAATCCATTCATCCCAGGCATATTATAGTCGAGAGTTACTACCGAAGGATTTTTATATAAGTTGGCTAACAGGCTTTTCCCGTCGCTAAAAACTTCCACTTCATAATCAGGATTAAGAGCAAGGTAATGGGCAAGAATTTTGGCAAAAACAAAGTCATCTTCTACGATAAATATTTTAAAATTACCTTCCATACGCTTAAAAATTTAAACAGGCTAATGTATAAAAATAATTTTAATTATGGGGATTATTCCCGTTATGAAAGAAAAATACAGACAATTCATTAAAAATTTAGTTTAAAAATTGTTGTTTAGAGAAGTATTTTAAGTATGTGGCGATAGATGAAGTTTGGGAAGATGTCTTTGGCGAAATATGTAAAAAATATTTAAAAACGGAATGTTAAATAATAAGTAAAATGATAATGTTGTTTTTTTACTTTTGTACACACTTAATCGAAAAGCATTTATGGTAGACACCTCCAGGTTTGTAAGGGCAAAGAAACATTTGGGACAGCATTTTCTGAAGGATGACAACATTGCCCGAAAGATAGTAGGAAATTTGTCGCCCGGAACAAAAAATGTGCTGGAAATCGGAGCCGGAACTGGCAAACTCACCCAGTATCTGCTACAGCAACCTTTTGAAAATTTCTATATCATAGAAATAGATACAGAATCAGTGGATTATTTGCTGGTACATTATCCAGAATTAGCTCCCTGGATTATTTCAGGCGATTTTTTAAAAGTGGATATTACAAGAATATTGGAAGGAAATTTTTCTTTAATCGGGAACTTCCCATATAATATTTCGAGCCAGATTTTTTTTAAAGTGCTCGAAAACCGTAACCTTGTTACCGAAGTGGTAGGCATGGTGCAGAAAGAAGTTGCTGAGCGCATTGCTGCGCCGCCAGGCAGCAAAACCTACGGGATTTTGAGCGTGTTGCTTCAGGCTTTCTATACTATTGAATATCTGTTTACTGTTAACGAAAATGTGTTTTCTCCACCACCCAGGGTGAAATCTGCTGTTGTCAGGCTCAAACGCAATACTGTGCAGCAACTGGATTGTGATGAAATTTTTTTCTTCAAGGTAGTGAAGACTGCCTTCAATCAAAGACGGAAAACCTTGCGTAATGCCCTGAAAGGAATTGCTACCAAACCTGAAGTACTGCAATCACCCGTTTTTGAACTTCGGGCAGAACAACTTTCTGTGGCGGATTTTGTGAATATTTGCCGGATGCTGTAAAAAAGAGATAAAGGGCAGGGAAATAATATTTTTTTTAATCCAAACCCATTCTTTCTATCTTTGTTTCTCTGAAATAAAAACTATCGGATATGCCTTTTTTACAAAAAGAAAAACTGTTTTCACGCAAATGGTTTAAAGCTTACGGATTAATTGCTTTTGGCGCCCTGTCGGTAGCTGCCGGCTATGTGTTGTTCATTACACCCTACAAAATTGTTCCTGGTGGAGTTTATGGAATATCCATTGTGTTGCATTATATCATAGGTACTCCCGTAGGGCTTGTTGCATTGGCATTTAACATTCCACTTACCATACTTGCCGTAAAAATTTTGGGTCCGCGTTTTGGTCCGAAAACCGTTACGGGCTTTGTGCTGACTTCGGTTTTTGTAGATTCAATTGCATTGTACACCGATAACAAACCTCTGGTAGAAAACGACCCGCTTTTGTCGTGTATTTTCGGGGGATTGCTTATAGGACTGGGAGTAGGTTTTATTTTCAAGGCAAAAGCCACCAGCGGCGGCTCGGATGTTATTTCGATGATATTGAACAAATATACAAAGGTTCCTGTTGGTCAGCTTATAATGATAGTTGATTCCGTTATCGTTCTTCTCAGTTTTGTTGCTTTCGGCGACTGGAAAATTCCCCTGTATTCATGGATTGTAATTTTTATAATTGGGAAAGTTGTGGATGTGGTGTTGCAGGGCTTAAGTTACGACAAGACTGTTTTCATCATCTCTGACAAACATGAAGAAATCAGGAATCGCCTTATCAACGATGTGCATCGCGGAGGAACATACATCTCCGGTTCTGGCATGTACAACGGTGCCGAAAAGAAGATAATTTTTACAGTGGTAAGCCGCAGAGAACTCTCGATGCTCGAAGAATTCATCCACCAGATTGATCCGAATGCATTTCTTACTGTACTTGAAGCCAATGAAATTCTGGGGAAAGGGTTCAAATCTCTTGAGGAAAAATTGGCAGACTAAAGATTTTGTCGTTTTTCACTAAAATGAATTCTTACTTTCAATAGCTTATTTCCCTATTTTTGCAGGCAGGAGAAATTCCAGGAATGAGAAAAACGAAGATATTTGCTTTACTTTTTTTGTTGTTTTTATCTGAATTTCTTTGTGCGCAATCGTTAACCCAAACCATCCGGGGAAGGATAGTGGATAAAATTACCAAGCAACCACTTCCGTTTGCCAACGTGGTTCTTCCGGTTGGTGAAAATTTTATAGGTGTTGCCACAGATATTAATGGTTATTACCGCCTTGAAAAAGTACCTGTCGGCAGGCAGGAAATAAAAGTGTCCTACATCGGTTACAGGTTAATAAACATCCAGGTAACGGTAATTTCTGCCCGCGAACTCATCCTCGATATCGAGCTGGAAGAAGCTATTGTAACTGCCGGTGAAGTTACCATTACCGGAAATTCAAATAAGGAGCGACCTATTAATGAAATATTAAAAGTAAGTTCCCGACTTTTTACCGTAGAAGAAACGCAGAAGTTTGCCGGCACACGCGGCGACCCTGCCCGCATGAGTATGAACTACGCCGGAGTTTCTGGTGCCAACGACCAACGAAACGATATCATCATCCGGGGAAATTCTCCTACAGGCATTCTCTGGCGGATAGACGAAGTGGATGTTCCCAATCCCAACCATTTTGCTGCCTTGGGAGCTACTGGCGGACCGGTAAGTATCCTCAACAACAATATGCTTGCTAATTCCGATTTTATTACCGGAGCCTTTCCGGCAGAGTATGGCAATGCTCTTTCCGGAGTTTTCGACCTTAAAATGCGCTCCGGTAACAACGAGAAACGGGAATATACCGGGCAAACCAGCTTCAATGGGCTGGAACTCGGAACGGAAGGTCCCTTCAGCCGCAAAAACGGAAGCTCGTATATTGCCCATTATCGCTTTTCCTCGCTCCAGCTTGCCGATGAATTGCTTCATGCCAACCTGGGCACTTCCGGCATACCAAAATATCAGGATTTTACCTGTAAACTGAATTTCCCGGGCAAAAAAGGAAATTTATCAGTATTCGGAATCTGGGGACACAGCAGTATTGACATGCATGGAAGTCGTGATGAACATTCAAGCCTTTATTCCATCGCAGGACAGGATTTGTCCAATACTTCCGATATGCTGACAGGTGCTGCTACTTACACTCATACCCTAAATACTTCTTCTTTTTTAAAAATTATTATTTCCGGAAGTCATCAGAAAGGGGCTACGCATACCGACACACTCGATAACAACAATACGCTTCACAAGTATTATAATGAAAAGTTCATAAACAATATATTGAATGTAACCGCTTCTTTTACCAAAAAATTCTCTCCCCGCATTTCATCAAAAACCGGTTTCAGCATCGATTGGATGGCATTCGACCTTTTTTCGGAATATTATCCTGTGAAAGAAAACCGCATTGACAAAGAAAGTGATTTTTCGCAGGGGATAACACTTCTGAAAGCTTATACACAATGGAACCTGAAGATTAACGAACGTTTGTCGCTGACACCCGGCTTGCACTATCTTCGTTTCGGAATAAATAATTCCGAATCTTTAGAACCGCGGGTTTCTCTTTCGTGGGTAGTTTCCGGCGTGCAAACCCTGAATGCAGGTTACGGATTGCATAGCCGTCAATTACCTTTGTATGCCTATTATTATGATACAAAGCTGAGTAACAATGAGGTTATTAAGACCAACAAAAACCTCGATTTTATTCGTACCCATCATTTTATTGTTGGCAGCGACAGGAGCCTCAACGAAAACCTCCGTTTGAAAACAGAGGCTTATTATCAATATCTTTATAATGTTCCTGTAGAAAAACGTAGCTCCTCTTACAGCCTGGAAAACATTGGTGCAGAATGGCAGTTTGATTTACGCGACAGCCTTAAGAATACCGGTACCGGCAAAAATTACGGAATTGAGCTTACATTGGAAAGGTTTTTCAATAGAAGCTATTATTACCTGCTTTCCTTTTCGTTATTCGAATCAAAATATGAAGGCAGCGACGGAGTAGAACACAACACTGCTTACAACGGAAACTATGTTGCCAATGCTTTGCTGGGCGGAGAAATCAAGTTAAAAGAAGCCAAACATTATTCTACATTGTTGCTGGATACCAAAATTACTATAGCCGGCGGGAGACGTTACACCCCCATTGACATAGAAGCTTCCAGACAAAAGAACTCCACGGTTTATCTGGAGCAGGAAGCTTACAGCAGGCAGTTTCCGGTCTTTTTTAAAGCAGATTTCAGGCTGGGCATCCGCTTTGGCGGGAAACGCATTTCGCAGGAAATACAAATTAATATCGAAAACATCACCGATTACAAAAACGGTATCTTCCGTTACTACAACTGCAAAACGGATAAAGTGGAAACCATTCATCAGTATGGCATCTATCCGCTATTATTCAGTAGAATATATTTTTAACTGATTTTTAGCGTCTGAGGATTGCGACACCCAAAATACTTTAGACATTCTAAATTCATGGCACTAAGTATTTTTATTCCAGGTTCCACACAACGCCTTCTTTGGTGTCTTTAATGCTGATTCCGGCTTTTGTCAACTGGTTGCGGATAAGGTCGGAAGTGGCAAAATCCTTGTTGGAACGGGCGTTTTGCCGTATGGAAAGGATCAGTTGCATAAGGTTATCCACCAATTCTGTTTGTTCTCCGGCAGCTTCGGGTTGCAGACCAAGAATTTCTATGGCAAATACTTCAAAAATTTCTTTCAGAAAAGCAATATCTTCAGCCGAAAGCTGGAGTTTTTTATCATAAGCTGAGTTAACAATACGAACGGCTTCAAACAGGTTTGCTATGAGAATAGGACTGTTCAAATCGTCGTTCATTGCTTCGTAGCATTGTTCTTTCAGTTTGCTGATGTCTTCAGTAGAACTTGAAGCCGGAATAATTTTAGGCAACAGGCTGATGGCGGCAAACAAACGTTTCAACCCTTTTTCAGCAGCTTGCAGGGCTTCGTTGGAAAAGTCGAGCTGGCTGCGGTAATGTGCCTGGAGAATAAAGAAACGTATGGTCGCGGCACTGTAAGCCTGCGTAAGTGAAGCATGGTTTCCACTAAAAAATTCCGACAAGGTGATGAAGTTGCCAAGGGATTTGCCCATCTTTTGCCCGTTGATTGTAATCATGTTGTTGTGCATCCAGTAGCGGACAGGTTCCTTGCCGTTGGCAATTACCGATTGTGCAATCTCCGACTCGTGGTGTGGAAACATCAAGTCCATGCCGCCGCCGTGAATGTCGAACTGTTCGCCGAGATATTTGGTTCCCATGGCGGAGCATTCGAGATGCCAGCCCGGAAATCCATCGCTCCAGGGTGAATGCCAACGCATGATATGTTCAGATTGTGCTTTTTTCCAAAGAGCAAAATCAAAAGCATTGTGTTTTTCTTCCTGCCCTTCCAACTCACGGGTATTCGAAATCAAATCTTCCAGCACCCGCCCCGACAATTTGCCGTAATGATATTTCTGATTGTATTTTTCTACATCAAAGTAAACAGAGCCATTAGATTCATAAGCATATCCTGCGTCGAGTATCTTTCGAATAATTTCCATCTGCTCCATGATATGCCCCGAGGCACGAGGTTCTATACTTGGATTTTTCACGTTGAGCAAACGCATGGCATCGTGGTAGCGGTCGGTAAAATATTGTACCACTTCCATTGGTTCCAACTTCTCCAGACGGGCTTTTTTGGCAATTTTATCTTCCCCTTCGTCGGCATCATTTTCAAGATGGCCAACATCAGTAATATTTCTTACATAGCGAACTTTATAACCGAGATGCTGTAAATATCGGAATAAAAGATCGAAGATGATGGCGGGACGTGCATGCCCCAGATGGGGATCGCCGTAAACTGTAGGTCCGCACACATAAATTCCTGCAAAAGGAGGGTTCAATGGTTCGAAAGGCTCTTTTTTCCTTGAGAGTGTATTGTACAGGTATAGCGAATTTTGCATTGCGGAAATTTTCATTGATTGGACGGACAAAGGTATTAATTTTCACGACAGGTAACGTACTGTTAAGGAGTAAGGATAAATTTTGTCAGTGAAATTCAATTTACTTTTGGCAGTTACATGATTATCGCGTATGTTTGGTTGATTAAAAATGATAAAATTTATTCCGGGAATTTGCAGGGTAACCTTTTGAAAATAAAAGACAGAGAGCTGTTCAGGCAGCAATGTTTACAAAAAAACTGTTGTATCGTAATCCCCACCTATAACAATGGCGGCACCCTTGAAAAAGTGGTACGGGAAGTGCTGTTGTTTACTTCAGGAATAATAGTGGTAAACGACGGTTCTACCGATTCTACTTCTGCAATTCTGGAAAAATTCAAAGAAATAGAGGTAATTACCCATGCAAAAAATCTGGGTAAAGGCAGCGCTTTGCGAAGCGGTTTTGCTTATGCCATTAGGTTGGGATACGAACATGCCATAACTATAGATTCCGATGGACAGCATTTTCCGGAAGACCTTCCGGTTTTTCTGGAAAAATTAGATGAAGAGCCAGGGTCGTTGATTGTAGGTTCACGTAACATGCAACAAGAAGGTATTCCGTCGAAAAGTAGTTTTGGGCACAGGTTTTCCAATTTTTGGTTCTGGGTAGAAACAGGCATTCGCTTGCCTGATACCCAATCGGGTTACCGATTGTACCCCTTGCATCTTCTGAAAAATATGCGTTGGTTTACCCGTAAATTTGAATTTGAAATTGAAATTTTAGTCAGGGCGGCATGGAAAGGCATCCCGGTAACCTCAGTACCCGTAAAAGTAATTTATGAACCCAAGGAAACCCGGATATCACATTTTCGTCCTTTCAGGGATTTTACAAGGGTGAGTATCCTTAACACTATCTTAGTTTTCATTTCATTGCTCTGCATTTACCCTTTTCATTTTTTTAAAAGTTTCAATAAGAAAAACATACAGAACTTTTTTCAAAACCAATTATTTAATGCCAACGAACCCAAAAGAGTCAAAGTTTTTTCGGTAATGCTGGGAGTTTTTATGGGCGTGGCTCCGGTGTGGGGATATCAAATGGCATTGGCACTGTTATTGGCTTATCTACTTAAACTGAATAAAGTTATTACATTTATCGCTTCCAATATCAGTATCCCACCTTTTATTCCGGTAATTTTGTGGCTGAGTTATGTTGTGGGAGGATGGATTATGCCCGGAAAAGGAAGTTCGCTGCAGTTTAATGCAGATTTATCGTTTAATATATTGAAAAATAATTTAATACAATATTTAACGGGTAGCATTATTTTAGGAATTGCTTTGGCATTGGTTTTCGGAAGTATCACATATATCTCTATTTTGTTGCATCGTAAGTATAAAGAAGGAAATATGGATAATAATACTTAAAATGGGGAAAATATTTAACATATTATATACTATATTTAGTAAACATCGTTGGATATTTGGTATTTCAGTTGCCCTACTTTTTATTGCAGGGGCATATTTTGCCTTGAGGATACGAGTGGTGGAGGATGTTACACAATTTATCCCCGAGGATAAAAAAATTGAAAAGCTGAATTATGTTTTTCAGCATCTTAAATCTACTGACAAGCTGATAGTTTCGGTGTATGATAATGATAGTGTGCATTCGTCGCCCGAAAAACTGATAGCTTATGCCGATAGCCTAACCACTTTTCTCGAAAAAAATTATTCTGGTTATATACGCGGGATACGTTACAAGGTTTCGGATTCGGAAATGTACTCAATTTATGATCTGTTTTATAGTAACTTTCCTGTATTTCTCGAGGAAAGCGATTACCTACGGTTAGATAGTCTAACAGAAAGCAAACAAATTCGTGAACATTTGCACAAAGACCTTCAAGCCCTGATGATGCCTGGAAGTTTTACCATGAAAAAATTCATTCTTGGCGACCCTGCAGGATTTATGCCACTTGTGCTTAATAAATTAAAGCGGCTAAAGGTTGACGATAACTATATAACTTACAACGGTTGTATTTTTTCGTCCGACATGAAAAACCTCATGCTTTTTATTGTGCCTTTTTATCCGGTAAACGAAACTTCAAACAATGCGAGGCTGCTTAAAGCAATTGACAGGCAAACGAATAAACTTTCGGAAGGTTCTTCAGTCAGGGCAAGATATTTTGGAGCCGTTGCCGTTGCGGTAGGAAATGCCAACCAGCTTAAAAAAGATTCAATACTTACTTTAAGCCTGGCAGGTTTAGTTATAGTTGTGTTTATCAGTATCTTTTTCAGGAAAAGGTTTGCCTGGCTGGTCATATTTTTACCGGTAGTTTTCGGAGGAGTTTTTGCAATGGCAATACTTGGCTTTATCAAGCCTGATCTTTCAGCCCTGGCACTTGCAGCCGGTTCAGTAGTTTTTGGCATAGCCCTGAATTATTCCATGCACATTTACAGCCATTTTCAGCATACCCGCTCGGTACGAACGGTAATAAGCGATCTTTCAACTCCGCTAACTATCGGAAGTTTTACTACTATAGCCGCTTTTTTGTGTCTTCTTTTAACAAAATCGGAAGCATTACGCGATTTTGGAGTGTTTTCAGCACTTACACTTATTGGTACTATCTTGTTCTCACTGATAGTGATGCCCCATCTACTTCCATTGCAAAAAACACATCCCATTCCAAGTAAAACAGCCCGGTGGGTCGAAAAAATTGCCGGATACCAGTTACCAAAGCATAAATTATTTGTATTATTTCTTTTAATTGCTTCGATTGTATTATTAATTTTTTCGCAAAAAACCGGCTTTGAAAGCGATATGGCAAAAATGAACTACATGAGCCATAAACTTTTAGATGCCGAAAAAAAGATTAATGCCATAAACAATTCCACATCGGGCAGCTTATATCTGGTTTCAACTGGTAAAACGTTGAATGAAGCTCTTTTAAATAATGAACTTGTTTACAACGGGTTGAATAATTTAAAACAAAAAGGCGCCATCAGCCGATTTACTCACGTAGGTTCATTTCTTACAGACGATTCGATTCAAAAACAGCGAATCTCGCGCTGGAATGCTTACTGGACTCCCGAAAAAAAGAGAAAATTTACTCAGAACCTGAAAATTTTAGCACATGAAACAGGCTTTTCGTCAACGGCTTTCAGCGAAAGTTTGCAGTTAATAAATAAAACTTACACAGTATTAGGTTCAAACGATATTAACCGGATTAATGGTACTTTACTTAATGAATGGGTAACCAAAACGCCAACAATGAGTATGGTGCTTACACAGGTGGTTGTTAATCCTAACCACAAAAAAGAGGTAAAAGAGGCTTTTATAAACCATGAAGACGTAACTGTACTCGATAAATCCGTTTATTCTAACCTGTTCATCACTCTCATCAGTGACGACTTCAACATGATATTGTGGGTTTCATCTCTTCTCGTTTTTGCGACCCTACTTTTTTCATACGGTAGAATCGAACTGGCTTTTATTACATTTATTCCCATGCTGTTGAGTTGGGTTTGGATAACCGGGTTTATGGGAATATTTGGCTTGGGTTTCAATATAATAAATATTATTATCTGCACATTTATTTTTGGTTTGGGCGACGATTACAGTATTTTTGTGATGGATGGACTTCAACAGGAATACAAATACGGAAAAAAACTTCTTTCGTCGTATAAAACTGCCATTTTTTTGTCAGCGTTCACCACCATCACCGGAGTAGGTGTGCTGATTTTTGCAAAACATCCGGCTTTACAATCAATTGCCCTTGTTTCTATCATCGGAATGATTTCGGTAGTTTTTATTTCATACACTATTGAACCCTTGATGTTCAAATTTTTAGTTAATGCAGGTAAGCATCGCAGAAGTGAGCCTTCGGCATGGTTCCTTATTTTTTATGCACCCATTTTTTATGGATTTTATGTAGCAAGTTGTTTTGCCACCATTATTTTTTGGTTTCTTATTCTGCAATGGCTTCCTATTGGAGAAAAAAGGAAGAAACATATATTCCATTTCATGATGATGTACCTTTCGAGGGCTACAATTTTTGTGATGTTCCTTGTTCGCAAAAGGATCATTAATTTCGACAAAGAAATTTTTGCCAAACCCTCGGTAATAATTTTTAATCATCAAAGTATCATTGACATACCGCTTACAATGATGTTTTCGCCCAAGGTAATAATTCTTACTACCGACTGGGTGTGGAAACATCCGCTGGTTGGAAAAATTGCAAGAGCAGCCGATTTTTATCCTGTTTCGCAGGGAATTGATAACCTGATAGACCATTTGCGCAAAAAAGTACACGAAGGATATTCTTTACTCATGTTTCCAGAAGGGCATCGTTCCCCCGATTTACATATCAAGCGTTTTCATAAAGGGGCTTTCTATATTGCCGAGCAACTTGGTTTGGATATTGTACCTGCAGTTATGCATGGTACCGGTGAGTATGTTTCAAAAGGAGAATTTTTGGGGAAAGTCAGTACCATAACTGTTAAATTTCTGGATAGAATTACCCCTGACGACCCGCACTTCGGAACTTCACTTGCCGAAAAAGCCAAAAATATAGGATTGTATTTCAAAGATGAACACGAAAAGCTACTCGATACGTTTTACAGGCTGCCTGTTTATCAGAAGAAAAGAGTCATAAAAAACTACATTTACAAAGGTCCTGTTCTTGAGTGGTATGTTCGTGTAAAACTAAAACTCGAAAACAATTATAGTTTGTACCATCAGTTGCTGCCCCGCGAAGGAGTTATAATTGATGCCGGCTGTGGATATGGATATATTTCCATTATGCTTGCTTTACTTTCGCCTAAGAGAACAATAACGGGGGTAGATTTTGATGAAGAAAAAATTGAGGTTGCACGGCATTGCCTTACCGGGAAAAACAAAGTAACTTTTAAATGTGCCGATGTTTCAGATTATTCTTTTCCGAGAGCCAATGGAATAATACTTAGTGATGTGGTACATTATCTTAACGAAGGTGAACAGGAAAAACTATTTAATAATTGCATAGCCAGCCTTCAGCCCGGAGGGGTGCTTTTGATTCGCGAAGCAGACAGTAAAATGCAGAAACACCATAAGGTTACCCTTTTTACTGAATTTTTTTCCAATCTTTCGGGATTTAACCATAGTAAACATCACCAGTTGTATTTTACTTCGGCTGCAAAAATTCAGCAATTGGCGAAAAAAAATGCAATGGATTTTAAAATATATGAAAAATCAAAATTTACATCTAACTTATTAATTGTACTTACAAAACCAGAAAATAGCTAATGCAAAGATACGACGTAGTGATAGTAGGCAGCGGGCTTGGAGGCTTACTTTGCGCATATATCCTTGGTAAAGAAGGAATGAATGTTTGTGTTTTAGAAAAAAATAAACAATTTGGAGGCTGCTTGCAAACATTTACCCGAGACGGTTGTGTGTTCGATACTGGTGTACATTATATCGGAAGTCTCGAACCAGGGCAAATACTTCACCGGTATTTTTCATACTTCGGATTGATGGATAAACTCAATATCAGAAAACTTGATGAAGATGGTTTCGACCATGTGTGTTTTGGCAACGATGGTAGCGAATATCCTTTAGCCATGGGCTATCATCATTTTATTGAAACCCTCCACCGGTATTTCCCTGACGAAAAGAAAGCATTAAGAACTTATGTAAGCAGACTAAAACATCTTGCCCGTTCATTTCCCCTGAATAACCTGAGAGAAGGGAAAAGCCTACTTTCGGAAGCTGATTTTTTTAAAGATAACACTCGTAATTTTTTACAATCTATTACACAAAATACCCGATTGCAGAATATTCTTGCTGGCACGGGCTTCCTTTACGGTGGTGTAGGCGAAAAATCACCATTGTATGTGCATGCACTGATAAACAATTCTTTTATCGAAAGTTCGTGGAGAACCGTGGATGGAAGTTCGCAAATGGCGCGACTGCTTATCGGAGGAATTACCAGCATGGGAGGAACCGTGCGAAATTCTGCCGAAGTAGTAAAATTAGTTAGCAATAACGAAGGCATAACCCAAGCAGTATTATCAGATGGAGAACAAATAGCCGCTTCGAATTTTATCTCGAACATTCATCCTTCGGTAACCCTTAAAATGCTGAATACTAAATTTATCAGGAAGGCATATAGTGAACGCATTGATTCACTCGAAAATACTGCTTCGGCTTTTATTATTTATGTCTGCCTAAAAAAGGACACGTTCCCCAAACTTGGTTACAACGTATATTATTACAACCACGAAAACGTGTGGGATGCCGTTGCCTACAACCCCACGTTATGGCCCGAAAGTTATGTACTGCTACTCCCGAAAATTCAATAGACGATAAATATGCATCTTCAGCCATAATAATGTCTTATATGCAATATTCTGAAGTAAAACAATGGGAAAGCACCACGGTAGGCAACAGGGGCGAAAGTTACCTTGAGTTCAAAAAAAATAAAGCAGAATTACTGCTCGACCTTGTTGAAAAAAAATTTCCTGGTTTCAAAAGATGCATCAGCAGTTATACAACATCTTCACCTCTGACTATCCGCGATTACACCGGTTCGAAGGAAGGCTCTATGTTTGGAATTTTACGAAACTGCAACGACCCATTTCGAAACATGATATTTGCCAAAACAAAAGTTCCTAACCTATATTTCACTGGGCAGAATATTGTTTTGCACGGTATTCTGGGGGTTACAATAGGTGCTGTAGCTACCTGTGGCGAAATGGTAGGGATTAACCATCTGATAAGCAAAATAAATAATGAGGGATGATGAAACGCAAATTGAAAAAAATATTTTTCTATACACTGATAGTTTTTACTTCAATGATATTAATAATTTTTATTTGTGAAAAATGGGTTTGGCGGCTCTCTCCTCCCGAAGTGAAGGATTTTTCTGCCCTGCAAAGGGAAAGAACAACTGTTTCCCCTGATTTTTATGTACTTGGAAATAGTTGGCTCAGAAAGAATTCCGTAGGATTATGGGAAATGTATGTCGAAGGCGATCCCTTTACTATGGGTGTAATAAACGGGAAACTAACGAAGGAACTTATCAATTATCAGGAAAATGTTTTTGTTAACCAGATACAAACTCTTATTCCTTCAAAATTTTATCAGAAATTTCTCAATGTATTTGTCAGTTTTTTTAACCGTAAACTCGATTCCCATATCCCCAAAGAATATCTGACTGAAATTTACGGGATTTCCTTCTCGGCTTCACATGCGTACGACCGTTATGGAAGTCCCTACCATCGCATATTAAATTACCATGCCGCACACGACATGGGACATGCCCTGCAGAATCTACACATGGTTGGCTGCACTTCCTTTTCGGTATGGAACGATAAATCGGAAAACGGCAACCTGTTAATTGGAAGAAATTTCGATTTCTACTTCGGCGACGATTTTTCCAAAAATAAAATCATAGGTTTCTACAACCCTTCAAAGGGTTACAAATTTATGACGGTAGCATGGGGCGGTATGGCAGGAGCCGTATCAGGAATGAACGATCAGGGACTTACCGTTACCATGAATGCTGCCAATTCGGATGTCCCCTTAGGAGCAAAAACGCCTATAACATTGGTTACCCGTGAAATATTACAATATGCTGCCAATATCGAACAAGCTTATGCCATCGCCTGTAAACGGGAAACCTTTGTTTCGGAATCGTTGATGATAGGCTCGGCTGCCGATAACAAAACGGTCATTATTGAGAAAGATCCGAAGCAAACAGGTTTGTTCGAAACAAACACCAATTATATTGTTTGCACTAACCATTTCCAGGACAAAATTACCGGTAGCAGTCCAAAAAATCGCAAATTTATGCGGCAAAGTTCTACAGTATACCGTTACAGACGTGTGGAAGAACTATTGCAACGAAAAAGCCGCCTTTCTGTTACCGATTTTGCAACCCTGCTTCGTAACAGGAACGGCATGCACGACAAACCAATAGGAATGGGAAACGAAAAAGCAATTAATCAACTGATTGCTCACCATTCAATCATTTTTGAACCGGCAAAACTTAGGGTTTGGGTTTCCTCCAATCCCTGGCAGTTAGGAAAATACATCTGCTACGACCTGAGTAAAATTTTCACTGAACGCAGGGGAATGAAACAAAACAGGGAAGTTTGTGAAAAATCTTTTAATATCCCTGAAGACCCATTTTTGCAATCGGAAGACTATAAAAATTTTGTATTTTACAAGAAAACATTGACTGATATTACAAATTATATATATTTTGGTACCGGAAAAGAGCCGATAACTTTGGACTTGCAAAAGTTTGAAAAATCGAATCCGTACTATTTTCAAACGTATGCAACCCTTGCCGATTATTATTTCAAAAAGAAGATGTATACCTCTGCCTACAGGTACTGTACCCTTGCATTGGTTTGTGAAATTCCTGCCATTAGCGAACGAACGAAAATCAAAAATACTGCCCTTGCTTGTTTAAAGAAATTCAGGTAATACGCATCAGAAAACCGGAAAAGAAAATTAAGACTATGAAAATAAAACTGATTTATCCCAAGTGGACAAAACTGGAAGGACAAACCCATTTTAACCTGCCTCCGCACGGTCCCGTGGTTTTTGCTGCTACGCTTCCTGATTATGTAGAGATAGAATTTACCGATGAAAATGTTGAGCCCCTTACAATCACCGACGACTGCGACCTGGTGGCAATCTCCATGATGCTTACCACCCAGATAAAACGGGGTTGGGAAATTGCCGAAACCTATCATAGCTTAGGCAAAAAAGTGATTTTCGGAGGTATTTCTACCATGCTGCACGCAGAAGAAACCCTGCAACATGCCGATTCTGTTTTTCTTGGCGAAAGCGAAGGTAGAATGGAACAGGTACTCGACGATTTCAGAAAAAATCGCCTGCAAAAAGTGTATAACTTCATGAACAACCGCCCTGACATAGCCCTTGTAGGACCTGCCCGCCGCGACATTCTTAAAAGCGAACTTTATTACCATAAAGGAGTGCAAATGGTAGATTTGTTCCACGCTTCGCGGGGATGTCGTTTCAGTTGCTACCCGTGTGCCGTTACCTATCTCGGCGGAAGAGAATTTCGCCCGAGACCTCTGGACAAAGTGATAGAGGAGCTTGAAACCATACAAAACAACCGGCTTTTTATAGTAGATAACTCACTGGCACAGGATACTCAATGGGAAAAAGACCTTTTCAGAGAGATGATCCCCCTGAAAAAGAAATGGTGCAGCCATACTATAGAAGATAAACCCGAAGTGCTTAATCTTGCTGCACAGGCAGGCGCCTGGTATGTGTACCAGGCAGTGTTCGACACCTCCGACTATATCAAAGACCGTATTAAAATGTACCACGACTATGGCATAGGCGTAGAGGGTACTATTTTATTAGGACTCGACAACCAGACGGAAGACGACATTCTACGCCTTATTGACTTCCTGCTCGAAATTGACCTCGATCTTGCCGAATTTACCGTGATGACTCCTTTTCCCCATACCAAAGCCTGGGATGATATGATTCGTGAAAAACGGATTTTTAATTTCGACTGGAACGACTATAATGCCGGCAAAGTGGTATTTCAGCCCAAACACATGAGCCCTGAACGGCTGCAGGAACTTTTTTACCTTGCCTGGGATACCTTTTACAAAGATGAATCACAAGCCCAGAAAATGTTCAAACTCTTCCGGAAAGTGATAGAAAAAGAAATCGAAGACGGAACCTATCGCTCACGCCGCCAGGATTTGGCAGATATCAGTTTCGGGAAAAAAGTTACCAGGGGAAGTTAATCATTAACGTTTAATCAGCATTTTATCATTTTGCATGAAAGAAAAAAATAATTTAACCGATAGTATTTATCGTTTCAAAGGCGAATGGGACATGGACTCGCAATGCGGTTTAAAAATTCACAGGGCAAAAAACGGCATGACCATAGTTATAGCCACCGACTTGTACAACGAAAATCCGGGTACTTCCGTTACCCGTTGGAATGCCCCCTTAGCTACAGCCATTGCCGCCGAATACCAGATCCCCCACAATAAACTGTATTTTATTGAGCATACTCCCGACCGTGGCTCGAAGCTTACTTTTTACACTGAAACTTTTTACCATGTTTCTTTCCTTTCCGACGGCGAAAAACTTGTAGATCCCAACTGGGAAAAGCTTACCCGTGAAGAAGTGGAAACAATGTTGTCTTCCTGAAAAAACACATGAAAACTTTTACCCAGTTTCTGCCCCCTGCATGGACAATGCAGGTATTACAATGGTTTCGCAATGGTTTATACAAGTTGCGGATGCACATGGTTCCCGGAGGAATTGCCCTATTTGAAATCGTTCACGATTTTTGGTATGCCAGGGCGTTGGGCGTTGCCGCCGAATTGGACATTGCAGGCTTACTGAAAGAAAAACCCCTGCACATTGACCAACTGGCTGCGCTTACGCAAACCCATTCGCCTTCGCTGTACCGCCTTATGCGCACGCTGGCAAGCCGGGGCGTTTTCCGCGAAACTGAGAAAAATGTTTTTCACCTTACCTTTCTTGCCAGGGCATTGCTCGACAAGGAAGATGGCATGAAGTACCTGATACAAAGCCATACCAGTGTTACACAATTGCAAAATTTCGGCGAACTGCTCCATTGCGTACGTACAGGCGAAAATGCTTATGTAAAAAGATTCAATACCCATGCTTTCGATTTCATGACTGCCAATCCTGCCGAGGCGGCGGTTTTTAATAAAGGCATGAGCAATGCTTCGCGGTTGTTTGCCAAAGCCCTACTTTCGGCTTACAGTTTCAGAAATTTTAAAAAGATAGTGGACATCGGAGGCGGAAACGGAGTATTGCTTTCTTCCATACTTTCACGATACCCCTCGGCAACAGGCATACTTTTTGACCTGCCACACGTTATCGAAAACGTTGACACTTCGCTACACGATGGGGATACAATATCTTTGCGTTTGCAATTGTCGGTGGGAGATTTTTTTGAAAATGTACCCTCCGGTGCCGATTTGTACATTTTGAAAAATGTGCTTCACGACTGGGACGACAGCCATTGCATTTTACTATTGAGTAAAATCTGTTCGGTTATCGAAAATGGGAGTCGCCTGCTGGTTATCGAAAGCATTATTCCGGAAGGAAATACTCCTTCGTTTGGGAAAATGATGGATTTGCTGATGCTTACAGGTACGCAGGGCGGCAGGGAACGTACGCTTGCCGAATACAAAAAGTTATTTGCCGAAGCTCAACTGCACTGCCGACGTGTGGTGCATACCGTAGCTCCTTTTTCGGTAATGGAAGCAATAAAAAAGGAAATGCCAGGGTAAGTATTATTGTATTGGTTTCCGTTAATAAACGCTCTTTAATCATAATGATACCAAAGGCATCTGTGGTTTCAGATACCTGTATGGCGGTGCCAAGGTCGTTGCAAGGCAAAAGTTTATACAAAGTATTGTCATAGTGTTGTTTATAACGATAAATTTGTTATATTTGCAGTACTTTGAGGGATGGCTATGCTAATTCCAGTGCTATTTTCATCATCCCGGTGAAAGCCGTTTGACGTTCCTGGGCGCTGGTGCGTTCACCGGTAAAAAGATTATCACTTACGGTGAGCAAGGCAAGTGCCTGTACACCAAAGCGTGCAGCGAGGGTATACAAGGCGGCGGCTTCCATTTCCACTGCCAGAACACCATGTTTTCTCCATAAAAAATATGGGTCGTTAATGTGTTCATCAAAATAAAAGAAATCCGATGAAAGGATATTACCCACATGATAAGGCAAATCCAATTCTTCGGAAAGGGCTTTGGCTTTCTGTAACAAATTAAAATCAGCAATAGCTGCAAAATCCATACCACCAAACCGCAATTTGTTAACATTGGAATCGGTGCAGGCTCCCATTGCTATTACGAGTTCCTTTACCTTAATATGTTCCTGCAAACTACCACAGGTACCTATCCTGATTAGTTTTTTTACCTGGTAATCGTTAATGAGTTCGTTTACATAAATAGAAATGGAAGGAATACCCATACCGGTTCCCTGTACCGATATAGTTTTGTTGTTGTACTCGCCCGTATAACCGAGCATTCCCCTTACATTATTGTAACAACGTGGATTTTCTAAAAAATTTTCGGCTATAAATTTTGCACGTAGCGGATCGCCGGGAAGGAGAACGGTTTTGGCTATTTCGCCGACAGGGGCTTCGATATGTATGCTCATGATTATTGTTTTATTATATGCATTTTACGTTCAAGTATCTGCTTCCGCCCGGGACCCGTGGAAATCATTTCAAAATGAATACCCGTTTCTTTTTCAAGAAATGCGATGTAATCTTTTGCAGCCCCAGGTAATTGGTTAAAAGTTTCTGCTTTTTGCAGGTTTTCCATCCAGCCCTGCATTTCGGTATAAACGGGATGCAGAAGTTGACCAAGTATATCAGAAGGTAGATAATGTATTTTTTCAGTTTTCGATTCGTAATGGGTACAAATATTTATCTTATCGAAGGTATCAAGGACATCGGCTTTGGTAAGGATAAGATCAGTAACACCGTTAAGCATTATTGCATAGCGCAGTGCAGGCAGGTCAAGCCATCCGCACCTGCGTGGGCGACCAGTGGTAGAGCCGAATTCCTTACCGAGGTTCCGCAATTTTTCTCCGGTTTCATCTTCCAGTTCGGTGGGGAAAGGTCCACTTCCAACACGGGTGCAGTAGGCTTTTACGATTCCGTAAACCCGGCTTATCTTGTGGGGAGCAACACCCAGCCCGGTACAAGCTCCGGCTGTAATTGTATTACTGGATGTTACAAAGGGATAAGAACCAAAGTCCACGTCGAGTAATGTTCCCTGAGCACCTTCGGCAAGCACTTTTTTCCCTTTGGCTATTTCGGCATTGATAAAAATTTCGCCTTCCACAAAATGGAAGAACTTCAACTTTTCGAGCGAGGCTAACCATTTTTCTTCATACTCAGCAAACGACATTCCATTAAGTTGAAAATCTGTATATGAAAAATGATAGAGTTGGGAAACCAACGATAAATGGTAATTTTTCAGTTCGTTATATTTTTCCCGGAAGTCGGTTCTGAAAATTTCACAAATTCTCAATCCGGAACGTGCGGTCTTGTCGGTATAAGTCGGTCCAATTCCTTTCAAAGTAGAACCAATTTTTGCACTTCCCTTTAGTGATTCGCTGGCAACATCAAGCAGACGATGTGTGGGCAAAATCAAATGAGCACGATTGGATATCAGCAGATTTTTCTTGGGGTCGGCTTTTTTTTGTTGTAAATCTTCAATTTCCTTAACAAGGAGGAAAGGGTCAATAATCACTCCGTTGCCAATCAGGTTCACTATTTCCGGGTGAAATATTCCTGACGGAATTGTATGTAAAATTTGTTTCTCTCCCTCTATTTCAATGGTATGCCCTGCATTAGGTCCTCCCTGAAAACGAGCGACAATGTCATATCGGGGGCTGATGACATCCACAATTTTTCCTTTGCCTTCGTCTCCCCATTGTAATCCTAACAGTACATCTATCATTTTGGTTATTTCTTTTCGGTCAAAATCTCTTCTTTTTTTTCATTACATGTTCCGTAAAAAGTGAGAGAGTGATGTGTTATATTCATATTGAACATTTTACTTACCGACTCCTGGATTTCCTGAATACGGGGATCGCAAAATTCGAGTAATTTACCAGTGTCGAGGCATAAAATATGATCATGTTGGCTGAATTTATAGGAACGTTCAAATTGGGAGCCACTATGCCCAAACTGGTGTTTGATAACTAATTTACAATTGAGTAGCAGTTCGATGGTATTGTATAGTGTTGCCCTGCTAACCATATATTTGCTGTTTTTCATCCGGATGTACAGGGTTTCTATGTCGAAATGTCCATCGGTTGAATAAATTTCTTTGAGTATGGTAAAACGTTCGGGGGTTTTGCGATGTCCATGTTGAGTAAGGTATTCTGTAAAAAGTTTTTTTACAGCTTCAAAAGTCATTTTATCGGTCGGTTTCATCCTTTGAAAATTTGGATAAAAGTAAAAATAATTTTGTTTATTTGGTATAAATAAAAATAATTTGTCCTTTTATATTCAATTTATTCTGCTTACCCGTGATACCCCTTTTATTTTTTTCAATTGTGCGATTAAAATGTTAAGATTCTCAGCATTATGTATAAATAGCATAATTTCTCCTTCGGTTACGCCTTCGTTGCTACTAAAGTGAAGCGAACGAATATTCAGATTGTGTTGTTCGGCAATAACCCTCGTTATATCAAGCACAAAACCAATTTTATCTATTCCGGTAATTCGCACTCCGGTAAGAAATGAAATTTCGCCTTCCTGCCTCCATTTGGCTTTTACAATCCTGTTTCCAAACCTCGACATCAACTCACGGGCAATTTTACAGTTGGTACGATGGATATCAATGGTTTCATTATCACTAACCAAACCCACTACATCGTCGCCTGGAATGGGATTACAGCAATCGGAAATACAATAAATCACTTTGTCGAAATCGGCAATCAGAACCTGGGTGTCATTTTTCCCTTTAAGTTTATTTTGCATGCTCTCAGAAAGGTTTCTCGGCTTATCTTCATTTTTTTGCTTGGAAAAAGGCATCCGTATGTATTTCAGCCAGCTATTACTTTTGTCGGATTCGTGGCAGCTGTTTTTCAATTCCTTGATACCTACTTCGCCAAGAGCAACCTTGTAATACAAATCGGTAAGAGAAGATAATTTATTAAATTCCTGAAATCGTATAACATTACTTTTAATAAATTCTATATTCAACTGGTTAAAAATTTCCTCCAGTATTTTTTTTCCTTCGGTTGCACGTTGTTTCCTTTCTTCGCGGAGGGCTTCCCTGATTTTAGCTTTTGCCCTTGCCGTAATTACAAAATCAAGCCATTCTTCTTTGGGTTTTTCTTTTTTTGATGAAATGATTTCTACTTTGTCTCCGCTTGTTAGCTGGTGTTTAAGGGTTACCAGCTTGTTATTTACCTTAGCAGCAATGCAGGTACTTCCCAGGTTAGTATGGATGCTGTAAGCAAAATCAAGGGTTGTGGCATTGATAGGGAGTATCTTGGGGTCTCCCTTCGGAGTAAATACGGTAATTTCCTCGGGATACAAATTAAGTCTGACGGTTTCTACAAAATCAAGGGCATTTTCGTCGGCATTCTGTACAATTTCGCTGATACGTTCAAGCCATTGGTCCAAACCGCTGGGAGTATTACTTCTTTCTTTGTATTTCCAGTGGGCGGCATAGCCTTTTTCGGCAATTTCGTGCATCCTGCGGGTACGTATCTGTACCTCCACCCATTGTCCGTTATCGCTAACGACAGTAGTATGCAATGCTTCATAACCGTTAGCTTTGGGAATTGAAATCCAATCACGAAAGCGGTTGGGCAATGGATTATAAAACCGGGTAACTATGTTATACACTTTCAGACACTCATCCTTTTCAACGAACTTATCGTTGAGGTCATCATCAGTTGATAATTCGATAATTATACGAATGGCAAAAACATCGTACATTTCTTCAAATGCCACTTCTTTTTTTTGCATCTTTTTCCAGATGGAAAAAACAGATTTATCATGAAAAATTATCTCAAATGCGCTGTTTCGTTTTTGAAGTTCTTTAACAATAGGGCTGATGAAGTGCGCAATAAAAGCTTTCCGTTCTGGTTCGGTTTCTTTTAGCTTTTTATAGATTGCGTTATAACTTTCTTGCTGTGTAAACCTGAAGGCGAGATCTTCCAACTCACTTTTTATGGCATATAAACCTAAGCGGTGTGCAAGCGGAACATACAAAAAAGTAGTTTCTGACGCAATTTTTAGCTGTTTTTCATGTGCCATAAACTCGAGGGTTCGCATGTTGTGCAGCCTGTCGCCTAATTTTATCAGCATAACTCTTACATCAATAGAAAGGGTTAACAAAATTTTACGGTGGTTCTCATCCTGTATTGTCCCAGTAGAAGAATCGGAAATTTTTTTGATTTTTGTGAGTCCATCCGTAATTTGTGCGACTTTTTCCCCGAATGCATCGCGAATATCTTCGAGTGGATAACCTGCATCTTCCACTACATCATGCAGCAAAGCACAAATAATGGAAGTTTCGCCCAATCCTATTTCTCCTGCGCATATTCTTGCAACTTCGAGAGGATGATAAATATAAGGCTCTCCACTTTTGCGTCGCATATCTTTATGTGCTCGCAATGCCAGTTTAAACGCCTTTTGTACCATAGAAGTATCGCGAAACTCCTTTGTATGCATACGCCAGGTATTTAGCAACTTGCGATACCTGCGAATGATTTCTCGTTTTTCCTGTTCCGGGTCTATCTGGTACATAAAGGGTATTAAAAATGCGATTATGCGCTTACAAAATTAATAAAATGCGAATTGTATTTTACTTTAAGGCTTTTCATCTTTCAATAAATTTGCGATGTTAACTGCATACTAAAAATAATCCGTAGTAAAAATCTTCGGATATTTTATATTTTTTATTATCTCCATTGCAACCTAGACTGGAACTTATGGGATTTTCTTATCTTTGTGGCAGGATTTTTGTAAATATTTATCAAAACCAATACCATCTATACTATGAAACGAGCATGTTCGTTAAACACAAATACGGATGAAGATCTCACATGCGAGTTCCATCCGATTTTAAATTTAAAAATTATTTACGGATGAAAAAGTTAATTGTAAGCGTACTTTTTGTTGTATGCACCGTTTTTTCCTTTGCCCAAAAATTTGCCTATGTTGACACGGAATATATACTCAAAAACATTCCGGAGTACAATGATGCCCAAGCCCAGTTGGACGAACTGTCTATACAATGGCAGAAGGAAATAGAAACCCGTTTTGCGGAAATAGATAAGATGTATAAAGACTTTCAGAATGAAGCTGTATTGCTTCCCGCCGACGCAAAAAAGAAGAAAGAAGATGCAATAGTCAGCAAAGAAAAAGAGGCTAAAGATTTGCAAAAAAAGAGATTCGGAAAGGATAGTGACCTTACGAAAAAGCGCCAGGAATTGGTAAAACCCATTCAGGAAAAAATTTACAACGCCATTGAAGAGTATGCCAACGAAAGTGGCTATGCCGTAATTTTCGATAAATCGGGCAGCCTTACCATGCTATATTCGAATGGGAAATATGATGTAAGTGACCAGATTCTCGACAAATTGGGATACACGTATTCTAAAAGGACAGATGAAAGCCCGAAAAAAGAAAGCAGTAAAGGCGGGAATACTGAGGTAAAAAAATAAAATTCCTATCTTTGCCGTTCCAAATTTATTAATAAACACTTTTAACCCATGAAAAATACTATTAAAGCTTGTCTGCTGATAGGAATTTGTATGCTTACAATTTCGGTTTCTGCCCAAACCAATTCAAAGTTGGGACATCTTGATTTTGCAAAACTCTATAGCTTAATTCCAGGTCAGGATTCTATTCAGAAAATTTATTCTGATTATCAAAAAACAATTAAAGATCAGTTTGATGCTATGCAGGCTGAACTCGAAAGCAAATACAACGACTACCAAGCAAACAATGCTACATGGTCGGCTATTATCAAACAAAATAAAGAAAAAGAAATAGCAGATTTACAAGATCGCATGCAGGCTTTCCAGCAAAATGCCCAGCAGGATTTGCAAAACAAAGAATCTGAACTAACCGCACCTTTAATTGAAAAAGCTAAAAAAGCTGTTAGGGATGTCGCCAAAGAAAATGGCTTTACTTATGTTTTTAACAGTGGAGACAACGGCGTAACGATACTTTATACTTCCGACAACAGTGAAGATCTGATGCCTCTCGTTAAAAAGAAACTCGGAATAAAAGAAGAAAAGAAAGAAGTAAAAAAATAATACCATTTGTATATAGTTACAACAAAAGCTCCCGTATGCACAGGAGCTTTTTTTATAGGCTACACTTTTAGTATCAAAAACTTTATTATTCACTTTTCGTAATGTGCTTTTTGCTGCTTAGAATAAAAAAAATTATGTATAAATTATTGTTTTTAGTTGGTCTGTTGATGTGTACTTGTACTGTTTTTCCACAGGGACAATCCTATACCAACGAACAATTAGCCTTACAATACATGATGAACCGTGAATTCGACAAAGCAGTGGAAATTTATGAGGATTTGTATAATAAAAATCCTACCCAGTATTATTTTTCCAATTATACCTTTTGCCTGATAGAACTGCAGAATTATGAAAAAGCGGAAAAAATAATTAAGAAACATATTCGATCCCACCCCAAAGAACCCAAATTTTTGGTAGATTTAGGCTACGTATACAGCAAAGAAGGTGAGCAACGCAAGTCTGAAAATGCATATAATGAAGCTATTGAAAAAATGAAGCCCGACAGGCAGCAAATCACAGAATTGGCTAATGCCTTTTTGGTAAAACGGGAAAATGAAAGAGCCATCGAAACCATAAAAAAAGGAAGAAACCTGCTTCCCGATAAATATCCCTTCAGCATAGAACTTGCCGACATTTACGAAAGGCAGGAGGACTGGTCGAATTATTATAACGAACTGCTTGACCTGATTATATTTGATTATCAGTATTTGCAAAATGTGCAAAATAAATTGCAGGATAACCTTACCAATGACCCCGAAAACAAAAAAAATGAAGCTTTCCGGAATATTTTGTTGAAACGGATACAAAAATTCCCGGAACAACAATTTTATGCGGAACTGATGATTTGGTATTCTATTCAACAAAAAGATTTTGCCTCTGCCTTGTTACAAGCAAAAGCTTTAGACCGCCGGAATGGTGAAAACGGACAGCGCATCATGGAAATTGGCGACTTGGCAACCACCAATAAAAAATACGAACTTGCAGAAGATGCTTATAGTTACATTGTTACAAAAAAAGGGGAAGAAAGTCCCTATTATGTAAACAGTAGAATTGCTTTGCTCGAAACTCGTATGAACAGGCTGATTCCGGATTTTCCATTGAACAAAGAAAAAATGCTGGCACTGGAAAATGAAATGTACAGTACACTGAGTACTTTGGGGAAGAATCGCAATACCATTCCCCTGATGCGCGCCCTTGCCCGTTTGGAAGCCTTTTATCTTTCAAAAAACAATACTGCCATAGCACTATTGAATGAAGCCATCAATATCGAAAATATAAGTACCATAATTCAAGCCGAATGCAAACTTGACTTGGCAGATATCATGCTTTTTTCGGGTGAACAATGGGAAGCCACCCTTTTGTATTCACAGGTTGAAAAATCCTTACCCAACGACCCGCTTGCACACGAAGCCAAATTCAGGAATGCCCGTCTTTTTTATTTTATCGGGGAATTTAGTTGGGCGAAAGCACAATTAGACGTTTTAAAAGCAGCTACAAGCAAGTTGATTGCCAACGATGCTATGCAATTATCGCTTTTGATTGCTGATAACACCAATCCCGATAGCACCTCTACCGAACTTGCCATGTACAGCCGCGCTGATTTTCTTCTTTACCAAAATAAAAAAGAAATGGCTTTGCAAACCCTCGATTCGCTACTTACAAGTTTTTCTTCACACCCTATAATCAGTCAGGTTATTTTTAAAGAATCAGAAATCAGAATTTTACAAGGTCGTTATCTGGATGCCGATACGTTATTGGGTCAGATTTTGGTTACCTATCCTTACAGCATTCTTGCTGATGATGCGCTAATGAAACGTGCTGAATTGTATGAAAATCAATTCCAAAACCCAACGAAAGCCATGTACTTTTACCAGAAATTGATGACCAATTACCCCGGAAGCCTTTTTGTAGAAGAAGCCCGCAAACGGTTCAGGGCTTTAAGGGGCGATCTGGTAAATTGATGCAAATAATATCTGCATAGGGCTATTCTGGTTATCCTTTAAATAGTTGTTTCTTTGAACAGTGAATGATATTAGATATTAACATAACAAGACCGTTGCAAAATGCTACGAGAGTTAGTTTTCTAACTTTGTGTTGATAATTTTTGTTTTTCGTGATAAAACAGCTTTTTTTACTATTTTCGCTTCATTATATCTCAATAATATTACTGTAAATGAGGGGAAAAACTCTTATTTTTTAGCATTGGGAGATATATAGAAACACCCGCCAATCCAACCACGGATATTACGGACATGGCTGCCTGTGCCGAAATAGTACACAAACACAATACACTAATGATTAACGTTTTTTTTATCAGGTTGCGTAAAAAATTAAATTGAACTATTTGTTAATGAAGAAGGATACCATTTAAAGGTATCCTTCTTTGAAAATTTCCCAACTTTAAAACGGAAAAACCAATAGTGGCAAACGGGTATGGTACAACATCCGCTTTGTCATACTGGGATTAAGTAACCTTTGGATGATGTTCCGTTTGTGGGTGGTCATGGCTAACAGTCCGATATTATTATTGCGGATATAGGTTTCCAGGCTGTTAAAAACATTGTCGCCCACTATCATTTCGCATTCCACTTGCATTCCACCAAATTTATCTTGTAAAAATTGCTGCATTTCATTAAATTTGGCTTTATCCCAGGGCTTTTTTATGCCGAGACTTACATGTACACAATGTACTTTGGCATTAAACGGCTCAATGAATTGCAATAGTTCACTCAATGCAAGAAAGTCAGTATCATCAAAATCGGTAGCGTACAATACATTTAAATTTTTATTGACGCCTTCAAACTGATAATCGTGGGGGATGGCGAGCACAGGGATAGAAGATTTTTCAATGAGTTCGGCAGTAGTACCTCCCACAACAGATTTTTTGTCTCCCTTCCCGCGCATTCCCATTATAATGATATCAGGTTTATATTTTTGCGAATACATCATAATGGCTTCGGCAGGGATACCTTCCGCTATAGATTTGCTGATTTCCGGCATGTATTCCGATTTGGTTTTTACTTGGTTTACAACAATCCGTTTGTATTTTTCCAAAGCTTTTTGCATTTCTTTTCCGGTATCGGTTACCAAGGAGTAGGTATCGGCAAGCATGGGAAAAGTATGATCTTCATAGGGCGATGCAGCAAAACTGGGCTGAAGATAAGTGTGTAACAAACGGATTTTGGCTTGCAAAACCCTTGCAAGACCAATAGCAAAACGAAAACCAACAGTGGATTGCTCTGAAAAATCAACAGGAACCAGAATTTTTTTAATCTTTCCTTCTTTTTTGGCAAGCAATTTCAGGTCTTCACCATATTCCTGCTTTACATCTTCAATAATTTTCATAGCATGTTCCACGTCGGCTTCACGAATCATGATTTGTACCCCTGCCGAAACATCGGGCTGAATCATATTTTCATTCAGCGTGAAGCATTCAATATTCTCGGATTCAAATCGCGCCTGCAGTATAAGTGCTCTTGAATACGAATAAGTTGCAATGTGTAATATCCGGTTTTTCATGGCTAACATTTTTTCTCAAATATAATAAAAAAATTATAATGCTTCCTGTTTTTTTACAAATTTTAAAAAAGATGCAAGTGCTATAAAATCAATGGTGTATTGAACACCTAGTATTTGTACCTTTGCTGCCCTATTTATAAAAAATGAAAAGAGAAGAATCGTCCTTCGGGAGAAGGAAACCTGATGAAAAGCATTCTGATGAAAAATCAGTATCTGGCAAAAGACCCCGGATAACAACTTACGGAGTGAAAAAATCTGAACCCTCTTACAAGGAAAAATCAAGAGATAAACACGAACGTCCCTACAAAGAAAGAAAATCCGGGAAGGAAGACGGTGCAAAACCTTACGAACGTAAACCTTATGGCGAAAGAAGTCCTCGTCGCGAAAGTAATGACAAACCTTACGAACGTAAACCCTACGGAGAAAGACGTCCACGTCGTGAAAGTGAAGACAAACCCTACGAGCGTAAACCCTATGGCGAAAGAAGTCCTCGTCGTGAAAGTGAAGACAAACCTTACGAACGTAAACCCTATAGCGAAAGACGTCCTCGTCGTGAAAGTGAAGGCAAACCCTACGAACGTAAACCCTATGGCGAAAGACGTCCACGTCGTGAAAGTGAAGGCAAACCTTACGAACGTAAACCCTATGGCGAAAGACGTCCACGTCGTGAAAGTGAAGACAAACCTTACGAACGTAAACCCTACGGTGAAAGACGTCCTCGTCGCGAAAGTGAAGACAAACCTTACGAACGTAAACCTTATGGCGAAAGAAGTCCTCGTCGCGAAAGTGAAGACAAACCCTACGAGCGTAAACCCTATGGCGAAAGACGTCCTCGTCGCGAAAGTGATGACAAATCCTACGAACGCAAAAAACCGGAAGAAGAAAGCGACAGCAAGCCCTTTATAATCACAAGAAGTTGGGATGCAGGCGACGAAAAACCCCGCCGAAAAACAAAAGAATTCAAAGAACGCCCTAAAACCAGGTTCGATACAAAAAACAAATCTGATGAAGACGCTGATATGCACAGCAAAAAAGATGAAGACGGCTTAATCCGACTCAACAAATACCTTTCCAATGCAGGAGTGTGTTCACGCCGCGAAGCCGACGAATTGATTCAGGCAGGAGCCGTTTCCGTAAATGGAGTCATCATCACGGAACTGGGGCATAAAATTTCGCCCGACGACAAAGTGCAATATGGAGGTGAAACTCTTCATCGCGAAAAGTACCAATATGTCTTGCTTAATAAGCCCAAAGGATACATTACTACCCTCGACGACCCCGATGAAAGAAAAACCGTGATGCTTCTGGTTCAGGATGCCTGTAAAGAGCGCATTTATCCTGTTGGCAGACTCGACAGGAACACTACTGGGCTATTGCTGTTCACCAATGATGGCGAACTGACGAAAAAGCTGACCCATCCACGTTACAATATCCGGAAAATTTATCATGCTACCCTTGATAAATCCCTTACACATAACGATTTTTTACAACTTACCGAAGGTGTCGAACTCGAAGACGGTTTCATAAAAATAGACGAACTGGCTTATGTAGGTGAAGGGAAAAAAGAATTGGGGTTGGAAATTCATTCCGGGCAAAACAGAGTTGTCCGTCGTTTATTCGAACATTTGGGATACGATGTTGTTAAGTTAGATCGGGTTTCTTTTGCCGGACTTACCAAAAAAGACCTGCCCCGTGGAAAATGTCGCCATCTTACCCAACAGGAAATAAATTTTCTGAAAATGATGAAAGCGTAATCAAATTTTTACAATTTTCGCACCCCAAAATTAACAAACCGAACATTATGTACATGAAAAAGTTCATTATCATCTGTTTTATTTTCACTGGCATAATCACAATATCTGCCTTTGCACAACAATACCCCACCCGCGAGCAAATTAAAAAACACCCTTTAAAATATAAGGTGGATTACCGGATAGACAATATGGCCTACTGGAAAAGAATGGCTAACTTAGGACTGGTAACTACTGCTCCTATTCAAAAAGTACCCAAGGCTATATTTACAGGAAATAATATCAATTCTAAGAGTGTATTAACTACTAATTCACTGGACGTTTGTATTACTTCAGAAAATTCCACACAAAGTGAAAATTCTGTCTTTATAAGTCCTTTGAATCCAGATAATGCGCTCAACTCCAATAATTCAACCCCTTTACCCGCAGGAAGCGTTTACGGTGCTGACCATTTTATTACCAATGATGAAGGCAATACTTGGGATGGCTCCATTTACGGTGCCGGCGGCGGCGATCAGGGCGACCCGACAACTGCCATCGGAAACAATGGACATATGTTTGTTGGATTCATTCACAGCAACAACGGTCAGGGCGTTTCTCATTCTACTGATGGGGGAACCACCTGGACTTCGGTAGTTGTTGCACCGGGTCCTCCGGGTTGGAACAGCCTTCTCGACAAAAACCATTTATGGATTGACAATTCTACAACAAGTGTTTACGATGGTAATCTTTACGATGCCTGGACAAACTTTGGCGGTTCAAATAATAACCAGATTGAAATTTCCCGTTCAACCGACGATGGACTCACCTGGTCAGCCCCGCAAAGCATAAGCAATGCAGTTAGTGCAGGAAGCCATAACCAGGGTGTGAATATCAGCACCGGTCCTGACGGACAGGTATATGTTTGCTGGGTTGTGTATGATGCAGGTGTGATGGATGAAAAAGCCATTGGATTTACCAGATCAACCGACGGTGGGGTTACTTATCAGCCGGCAATCAGAGCCATAAACAATCTGAAAGGAATCCGTACAGGCGGAACGTCAAAAAATATGCGCGTAAACTCCTTCCCATCCATGACTGTTGACATCAGTAACAGCGGACATCGTGGTACCATTTACATTGTTTGGGCTAACAAAGGAGTTCCCGGAATAAACACCGGCAGCGACATAGATGTTTACCTTATTAAATCCACTGATGGCGGAACCACCTGGTCGAATCCCAAAAAGATTAATACTGATGCTCCCGGTGCTGGCAAACAACATTACTTCCCATGGATTACCTGCGACCCAATTACCGGCACCCTCAGCGTGATTTTTTACGACGACCGTAATGTAACCAGTTCCCAATGCGAAGTATGGTGTGCCAATTCTTACGACGGCGGAGAAACCTGGGCAGATTTTAAAGTCAGTGATATCGCTTTTACTCCAACTCCGATTCCCGGCCTTGCCAGCTCTTATTTTGGCGATTACCTCGCCATAAGTGCAAGAAATGGGCAGGTTTATCCGGTTTGGACTGATAACCGTTCGGGTCATGCTCTTACTTATGCCTCACCCTATGTAACAGGAATGGCTCCGGTTGCAACAGTTTTCCCGATTCCGGTTGATTCTTCCAAACAAGTTCTTCCTTTTACAAAACTGCATTGGCAGGATACCAGTAACGTAAGCCCGGCTACCCTTTTCAAAATTTACCTCGGAACTGATAATCCTCCTACCAATATCGTAAGCGGAGGCATGGTAATGGATACGGTATTCATTCCTTCTCATTCTTTACCCGAAAATTCTACCATCTATTGGAGAGTAGATGCTTACAATGGTTTTGGAAATACTTCCGGAAACGTTTGGAGTTTTACTACTTTGCCTCCTGTTGAAGAAGATTTTGAAAGCGGAGATTTTACCAGATACCAATGGAATTTTAACGAACAGCCCTGGACTGTTACTAACCTTGCAAAACGCAATGGGGGTTACTCTGCCAAATCAGGCATCGTAAATGTTGGCGATACCTCTGCCATGCACCTGCAACTGGAACTTGCTGTTACCGATACCCTGCATTTCTGGGTAAAAACAACCACCATGGAAACAGTGAACCACCTTGAATTTGCTGTGGACGGGCAGGTGATGGAAACATGGAGCGGAACTCTCGACTGGACACAGGCAGCAATACCGGTTACTGCTGGTTTACACAACTATGAATGGCGTTATGTGAAAACAGCCCAGGATACCACTATCATTGATGCTGTTTGGGTTGATTATATTGATTTCCCCATGTTAAGCCCAATTACTGCCGTAGCCGGTAACGACGACGACATTTGTGTGGGTCAAACTTATCAGCTCAACGGGAGTTCAGTAAATTACTCTACTGTTCAATGGACTACCTCCGGAAACGGTACTTTCAATAATTCCGGCATACTAAATCCTGTATATACCCCTGGCAGCATTGACATTACACAGGGATTTGCAAAGCTTGTTTTAACGGTAACCTGTGGTTGTGGTGATGTTCTGAGCGATACGCTTATCCTTAGTATTCACGCTATTCCTTCGGCCTTTACCATACAAGGTGGCGGCGGATACTGCGAAGGCGGCAGCGGCGTAAGCATCAGCCTTAACGGCTCACAAACCAATATAGATTATGAATTATTACTGAACAATACTCCTACCGGTTACATTCTTCCGGGAACCGGTTCATCGTTGCTTTTTGAAAATGTTACTGTTCCCGGCACTTACAAAATAAAAGCAGCAAATGCTTATGGCTGCGAACGGGCTATGACCGGGCAGGTAAGCGTTCTGTTGTATCCTCTTCCTGTGGTACAGTTGGGTAGCGATACTATCATTTGTGTTAATCATGTTATTGAACTCGACGCTACCATACCCAACGCACAAAACTATCTGTGGCAACCCTTTGGGCAAACCACTCCAACCATCATGGTGGATTCTACCGGCGTAGGTGCAGGTGTACAGACTTACTCGGTGTTAGTAACCGACAACAATGGCTGTCAGACTACCGACGACATTACCATTACTTTCGATCCCTGTACCGGAATTACTGGCTATGTGAAAGGGCTTAAAGTGGATATATCGCCTAACCCGGCAAGCGAAAATGTTTATCTGACCCTTATTACCGATAAGAACTGTCAGTTTGGTGTAAAAATCACCAATGCTGCCAACCAGGAGTTTTACCATCAGCGGATGACAGTTAATGGAAAGATGATCAAGACCATTGATATAAGTTCTTTGGCAAGAGGCATTTATTTCGTTCATATCGAAGGAAACAAAACAAAACTTATCCGTAAACTGATAGTTCAGTAAGATAATAACCTGAATTCGGCGTAAGGTTGCAAACCATTCTATGATTTCGCTATCGCTCAGCAGTCAATGGCTAAATAAAAGAAAGTGCTAATGCACGGGTTTCCCGGTCGGTTTGTACATAATCGTCAAATGAAGGGTGCAGGACAAAAGAAGCTTTCGCCATACATTTTTCGATGATTTCCGGAATTTGCAGAAAACCTGTTTTGTCATTAAGAAATGCAGCAACCGCTATTTCGTTGGCGGCATTTAATATACAAGGCATATTCCCTCCCTGTTCCAGCGCAGCATAGGCAAACATAAGGCAACGGAAGGTAGTGATATCGGGTTTTTCAAAGGTGAGTTGAGGAAAATCCGTAAACAAGAAACGTGGAAAACTGGTCGCCAAACGGTGGGGGTATGATAGGGCATATTGTATCGGCAGCCGCATATCGGGCAGTCCCATCTGGGCTTTCAGCGAGCCGTCGGCAAACTGCACCAGCGAATGGATGATGGACTGTGGATGAATAATCACTTCTATCTGCGAAGCTGCCATCCCGAAAAGCCAGTGTGCTTCTATCACTTCCAGCCCTTTGTTCATCAATGTGGCAGAATCAATGGTAACCTTGCAACCCATATTCCAGTTGGGATGTTTCAGCGCCATTTCCTTGGTAACTTTCGCAAGATAATCATTGTTTTTCCCCCTGAACGGACCACCCGAAGCCGTCAGGATAATTTTTTCCACCGGATTGTGAAATTCACCTGCAAGGCATTGAAATATTGCTGAATGTTCCGAATCAATAGGGTAAATATTTACGCCTTTTTCTCTTGCAAAGCGGGTAACCAGTTCGCCGGCTACCACCAGGGCTTCTTTGTTGGCAAGGGCTATGGGCTTCCCGGCATTAATGGCATGCATAGTAGGCTGCAAGCCGGAAAAGCCTACCAATGCTGTCAGTACGATGTCAATAGAATCACTTTCGGTGATTTGTGTTAAGGATGCCTCGCCTGAAAATACTTTGATGTCATGCGGTTGTAAAGCATCGGAAACTTCGCGATAGTGCTTTTCGTTGACTATCACCACGGCATTGGGTTTAAATTCCAACGCCTGTTTAATCAGCAAATCGGTATTAGTATTGGCAGTAAGCACTTCCGCCTCAAAAACCTCCGGATGGTTTCGGATTACTTCCAGTGCCTGGGTTCCGATGGAGCCTGTAGAGCCTAAAACGGCAATTCTTTTTTTTGCTACCAACTGATGTAGTCTTTAGGGTTTACCGGACTTCCATTGTACCAAAGTTCAAAGTGCATGTGGGGTCCTGAAGATACTTCTCCGGTTTCGCCTACAATGGCTACAGGTTCTCCGGCATGTACATAATCGCCTTGTTGTTTGAGCAAAACGGAACAATGTTTATAGAAAGTGATGATGTTGCCTGTGTGCTGAATAGCCAACACCCATCCGTGTTCTAATGTCCAGTTAGCAAGAACAACGGTTCCGCTAAGTGCGGCTTTAATGGCTTCATTTTTTTGTGCAGCCACATCTATACCAAAATGGCGGTTCTGGCTATTGAAATTACTTATAATCATGCCTTTTAAAGGGCAATAGAAATTAACACTTCCTATATAGGAATTACTTACTCCTAACCCCTCTGAAGAAGTTTCGTTGCTGCTGAGCAGTGCGTATTTATTCTGGTTTTCCACCTCCACTCTGAGTAGCGAATCATCCGGGCTGCGCCTGTCGCTGATTTCGGAATAGGAAGTTGCCTTGGCAGTATCTTTGGTAAGGGAATAATCCGGGTGCAGGTCGTTGCCTGTGATGATATTTTTCAGGTTGGAGATGTATTTGTCCTTTTGTTGTAAAACCTGTTCTATGGAATCGGTTTTCAAGCCAAGTTCGTACACATTCTTCTGCAATCCCACGCTGGAATAACCAGGTATGTACTCGCGCAACGGGGTGAAGGCAATAATGTATGTGGTAAGAAATACAAGCAAAATGGATAATGTGCCCAGTGCAATAAAAACATTCAGCCTCGACAATTTGAACGAAAGTTTTTCTTCCAGCGTGCTTTCATTCATAATCACCAGGCGGTATTTATCCCTGAGTTTCTGATACCATTTGATGGTATTATGTTTGCTATGTTTTCTTTTTCTGCGCAATTGTTTTGTGTGTTGTTTTCCAGTGTGTTTATTGTAACTTTATTTTTGGCAAATATCGTAATTTTTCAGAGAAAGATTAATATTTCAGGATTTTAACTTTGTTTAACAGAAAAAGAAAATAAACGTATAAAAGCGAAAAACACGTGTAATTATTTATAAATGTGCAAACAAGTACATTTTTCATTGGAGTCAATTTTATATATTTCCGGTAATGGCAAACAAATAGCAAGTTTACGGAATTTTCTTCCCCCTTGCATTGTCCGCATAGAGCAAATTACTATATCGTTTTCCGGTACAATTGTATCTGAAATACTATTGTATTGGTTATTAACATATAACTATTAAATAATTTAATAAGATACTGGAATAAACTCGTATCTAATAAAAATAAAAATTGTGTATTTTTACGCCCTTCACTTTTGTTAAATTAACCATTCTATTGTTGTATGAAAAAATGTACTTTCCTCCTGCTTTTTTCCGCAGTTATTTGTTTTTCAGTTTATGCTCAAAAAGAAAAGACCAACCCGGAACTTAAACCCCTTTCGGCATCCGAACTTGAAAAACTGGCTTCTATTCCTGAGCTTGTCCTTCCGGCAGGATCCAGTGATGATGAACGTCCCTATGCTGTCGATAATTCACAATTACCATATTTCAGACCCTTATACCAACAATCGGGTCTGGAATGCGGACAAGCCAGCAGTTTGGGATTAGGACTTACTTACGAACTAAATTGCGCCAGAAACCTCCCGGGGAATGTGCCAGCTAATCAGCAGGCAACACATTTTGCCTTCAATTTTATTAATGGCGGTGGCGATTGCGGGGTAAGCTACTTCGAAACCTGGTATGTAGTAAAAAATTGCGGAAATCCTAATGTTCAGGAATACGGAGGTACACCTTACTATGGGGGATCATCTCGGTGGATGAGTGGCTACGACCTGTATTACAATGCAATGAAAAACCGTATCCGTCAAATGTTTGCCATTAAAGTAAATACAGAAGAAGGATTGAATACTTTGAAGGGATGGTTGTATAATCATTTGAACGGAAGTGCACACGGCGGTGTTGCACAAATGTATATTTCCTATACCAGCCCGGGCAACACTCTGCCTACCGGAACCCCAGAAGCGGGCAAACACGTGATTTTATCGTTTGGAGGAAGCCCCAACCACGGATTGACGATAGTAGGGTATAACGATTCCATACGATGGGATTTTAATAACGACGGACAGTACACCAATAATCTTGACACCAATGGCGATGGAATAGTGGATATGAAAGACTGGGAAGTAGGTGGTTATAAAGTTGCCAATACCTATGGAGGCATTAATACCTGGGGAGATCAGGGCTTTTCGTATGTGATGTATCGCACTTTTGCCGAACAATTGGAAGAAGGAGGAATATGGAATAGTGCCGTTCATGGGGTTTATGTAAATGAAAATTACGACCCACAACTTACTATCAAAGCCACAGTTACCCATTCTAACCGCAGTAAAATAAAAATTATTCCCGGCATTGCCCTCTATCAGGCTGCCACGGAACCTGATTTTACTCTTGATTTACCCATTTTTGACTTCCAAGGAGGAGACCTTTATATGCAGGGAGGAAGTTCTACAGCAGATAAAACTCTTGAATTCGGTCTCGATATCACTCCTTTATTAAGTTATATACAGAGCGGTTCTTCTGTAAAAATATTTCTCCAGCTTGCGGAAGACGATCCATCCAACGCTGCCACAGGTAAAATCCTGAGTTTCTCAGTAATGGATTATACCGGCACAGGCATTGTGGAATACCCCTGTTCGCAAACCAATGTTCCAATTGTTGAAAATGGTATTACTACACTTGATGTAAATCTACCTCTGAGTTTTAACAAAACGGAAATTACCACCGATTCTCTCCCCTTAGCTACCCTTTATCAGCCTTATGATTATACTTTATCAGCTTTGGGCGGTCGCCCGCCTTACCAGTGGGAAACTGCCAGTATGTATTCCGAACGAGACTCTACCGCCACATTTCCCCTGATAAATGCACACCAGGTTAACCTTTCGGGAACAGAAAATGGAATTGCCGAGCAGCCCTTGGATTTTTCATTTCCTTACTATGGAAAAATGTATGATAAAGTGTATGTTCATGGCGATGGGTATCTTATGTTTACCAACGAAGATTATCCATGGACTTTTATCATTGCCTATAAATCATTCATGAAGAATATAAAAGCCATTGCACCCTTTTCACTTAAAACAGTCTCTATCAATGCTGGCGATGGTGATGGAGTTTGGTATGAAGGCGATGCCAATTGTGCTGCTTTTAGGTGGAAAGCCTCTCTGTGGGATAATCCTTCGGGCACCGACCTTAATTTTGCAATAAAAATTTATCCTTCCGGAAAAATTGAATTCTATTACGGCGAAATTGTTTCTGTAGGTTATTTACAATGGTTTTCTGGTATTTCCGAAGGCAATGGCTATGATTACATTCTACGCTACGACTATGGCGACCAGCCTCCCGCAGCGAATTCGGTAAAAAAATACAGTTCCACACCTTACCCCTACGAAATGCAATTGAGCAGTAACGGAGAATTCAGCGGAGCACCCATGCAGGTATACGATAGTTGCATGATAAAATTTGTTGTAACCGACAATAACAACATTCGCACGATAAAAACCCTGCCGTTTACTACCAAGGGACTTGGAATTACTTACAACATACTGTCGGGTGGCGATGATGTAGTAGAATATGCCGAAGAAGCCGCGCTTACACTTATGCTAAACAATACCAATACACAACCTTTCCAGGGAACAGAAATGTGGCTCAAATGCAATGACTCATTAATTCAATTGACTGACAGTACAGAAAACGTTGGAACCATTCCCGCCTCACAATCGGTTTCTTTCAGCAATGCATTTGGTTTTACGGTTGCTGATGTTGTACCCGAGGGCTATGCCATACCCATGACGGTTTATATTGCTTCTCTTACCGATACCCTTTCAAGGCAGTTTACCATCATCCTCCATTCACCCGTTCTCACCATCGGAAATATTACAATTAACGATGGAGCAAACGGAAGTCTTGATCCGGGAGAAACTGCCGATATGATTGTTGAACTTAAAAATACCGGCGGAGCTAAGGCCACCGGAATACTTGCAAATATAAATTGTATAAATCCCGAAATTACTGTAAATAATGCACATTTTCAGAGTGATACACTCTCTGCCGGAGCCACCTTGCCCCTTGTATTCAATATTACCGCATCTTCTGGAATTGCAATCGGCAACGTAGTAACATTCCCTCTGAGTATACAAACGGATTATGATTATGGCATTTCCGATACCCTTGCCATTACCGTCGGACTGATTGCAGAAACTTTCGAATCGGGCAATTTTTCGAGTTACGACTGGCAATTTTCAGGAAATGCTGACTGGCAGATCGTGGAAACCAATCCCTATGAAGGAACGTACTGCGCCAAATCCGGTGCTATTGCTGACAACCAGGAGTCAGTTTTTTATATTACATTAAATGTACTAGCCGATGGTGAAATCAGTTTTTATAAAAAAGTATCCTGCGAAAACGCCCCCAGCGGTACCGGTTACGACTGGCTCGGATTTTACATTGATAATAACGAACTTAACAAATGGGATGGCGAAGTCAGTTGGAGTCAGGAAACCTATCCCGTAACTGCTGGCGAGCACACCTTAAAATGGGTTTACCATAAGGATTATTCAACTATTGGAGGTTCCGATTGCGCTTGGGTAGATTATATCATATTTCCCGCTTTTGATAATGGTACTCCAAACATGACAGTTACACCAAACATTATTGAAAAAGACCTCGATATCAACCAAATTGATGCCGATACTTTGGTCATTTCAAATCTTGGAGGTGGATATATTGACTTTAATATTTCCGTTCCCGACTCCATGCCCTGGCTTAGTGTAGTGCCCGCAACAGGTCATATTGGGATGTACGGCTCCTATCCTGTTCAACTTATTTTCAATACCAACTCGGTTCCTCCGGGAAGTTATTCAGGAACTTTCACCGTAAGCGATCAGATTGGAAACACAAAAGAAGTTCCTGTAAACCTGAAAGTAACCGATCCCAATGGAATCAATAATTTTCATGGTTCGGAGTCATGTTTTATATTTCCCAATCCGGCAAAAAATGTAATCACATTGCAAATAAATGAACAAATTAATGGCAACTTCAGAATTGAACTTTTCAAACCCGACGGGCTTAAAGTATTTTCTTCCGAAGGAAACATTTTTTCTTATAACAAATTTATCACATTAAACCTTAGTAATCTGAATTCAGGAATTTATTTTTGTAAATTGCAGATTTCCGACAGAACATTTATAAACAAAATAATAATAACACGATAAATATTTTAATTTTAACAATATGAAACTTCGTTTTTTTTGTATTACATCACTGGTTTTCTTACTTTCGTTTCAAAGTCAGGCTCAAAAGCTAATAAATGTAAATCCTGATAAAAAAGCCGAACCCTGGTATGCCGGGGGGCTTCGTCAGCTTACAACTGCCGATTACCAGTTTTTAAACAGTTTGCCACAATTTTCTGTTGAAGAAAAATACAAAACACGAGACTTGCCTTCGAGTATTGACAACTCCCAACAACCATTTTTTCGCCCGATTTTCAATCAGGACGGCGGAAGTTGTGGACAGGCAAGTGGAATAGGTTACAATTTTACTTATGAAATTGATTATATTCGTGGATTAAATGCAAATACTATTCAAAACCAGTATCCAACACATTTTACATGGAATTTTCTCAACGGTGGCAGTGGCAGTGGTTCCTGGTATTTCGATGGCTGGCAAATAATAAAATCAGATGGTTGTCCTAATGTTGACGACTGGGGTGGAACTTTTTACTATGGCGGACAAAGCCGGTGGATGAGTGGATACCAGCAGTATTACAATGGTATGCACAATCGGGTTCTGAATATTTATGCACAGAATGTTGTCACTCCCGGAGGATTGCAAAACCTGAAACAATGGTTTTACGACCACGGGAATGGTTCACCTGTAGGCGGACTGGCTTGTTTTGGCGCCGGAGTGTCCGGAAGTCATACCATGACTACCCTTCCTTATGGCACTCCCGAAGCCGGAAAATCGGTAGTAACCCGTTGGGATGCCGATGTAAACCATGCGATGACTTTTGTGGGTTACAACGATTCAATCCGCTACGATGTTAATAACGACGGACAGTTTACCAATAACCTTGATATTACCGGAGATGGCATTGTGGATATGCGCGACTGGGAAATTGGCGGACTGATCGTTGCCAATAGTTGGGGCGAATATTGGGGAAACAACGGCAGATCGTACATGCTGTACCGTTTACTTGCACTCGACCTTGGAAATGGCGGGATCTGGAGTAATACCGTTCACATGATTAGCACAAAAGCCGATTGCCAGCCATTGCTTACGGCAAAAGCTACCATCAAACATACTTCCCGCAACAAAATCCGCATTTCTGCAGGTGTTGCAAGCGATACTAACGCACTTCAGCCGGAACACACTCTTTCATTTCCCCTTTTCAGTTACCAGGGAGGAGATTTTTATATGCAGGGAGGCAGTTCGGAGGCTGACAAAACTCTTGAACTCGGTCTTGATATCACACCCTTACTTAGTTACATAAACAATGGCTCAGCAGCTCGTTTTTTCCTCCAGGTGGACGGGCAAGACCCCGAAAATTCAAGCGAAGGCGAAGTAATTGATTTTTCAATTGTTGATTATTCGAATGGTGAAACGGAAATTATCTGCCCCGAACACAATGTGGCGGTTAATGAAAATGGAACTATTTGGCTCGGTGTAAATTATACAATGAACATTGACGCCCCTGTTATTATTACTGACTCACTTCCATTAGCTTATGCTGGCGAACCCTATTCCTTCCAGCTAAGCTCAGAAGGTGGTTTAGCTCCCTACAAATGGAATCTCGAATTTAATTATAATGAAGACTTTTTACAGGGAGTTTTCCCGGCAATTACATCGCAGCAGCTTTTTCTTTCAAGCAACGACGACGGCTTTGCCATCCAAAAAATTGATTTTCCTTTCCCTTTTTATGGAAAAACTTATGATTCGCTGACAATTTCGTCTGATGGTTCAGTTTTATTTGGAAATAATTTTGAATACGTTCGCAACGACGAAAATCTACGAGCCATTCGTTCTATTACACCCTACGGAGCCGACCTGATGCTTTACCCCGAAACCGGTGACGGAATTTTTTACGAAGGAGATGCCAGCCATGCTACCTTCAGGTGGGAAATATCCATGTTCGATCACCCCGAAGTAAACATAGATGTTGCTGCAACACTTTATCCTACAGGGAAAATAGAATTATTTTATGGAAATGGCATCACAGAAGGCACTGGCTGGACAGCCGGAATTTCCGACGGAAGCGGTGCTAATTACACTTTAGCTTCAATTTCCAATACTTACCAGATTCCCGATGGCTACTCTACTTCTTTCCAATGCCCTGGTTACCCAATGGGAATGAGCGTTTCTGATGACGGGCTTCTTAGCGGCACACCTGCCGAAAACGGTAAAACCTGGAATATTAATTGTAAGATTACAGATTTTAATACTATTTCTGCCTGGAAAACCCTGATTTTTTCAACTGGTTCAGCGGTTTACGACGTTGTGGTGTCGCCCGACTCAATGGCTTTTCTCACCGATGAACAAATCTTTAATGGGATACCTTTTGTAATTAAAAATTTTAATGCCGGTGATGCTATGATAAATAATATTGAACACAGCAACAGCTTCTGGTATTTACAGGAACCGCTCATTGATTTTCCTTACACGCTTCATCCGGGAGATTCTTTAAAATATACGGTTATGATCGCCATCCCTATTGATATAAACTTAATTAATGACACTCTGGATATTGAAACAGAAGCCTCAACGCATCATCTTGTAATTTGGCTCGATACTGACTTGATTGGCGGCATACAAAAAACTACCTCCGAAAGCAGTCTCCTTTTCGAAAATCCTGTACCAAATCCTTTCCGTGATGAAACCACTTTACGTTTGTTTTTGAAAGAACCAGGGCAAGTTTCTCTCGAAATTTTTGCTGCCGACGGAACCAAAATCCAAACACTTTTCAACGGAAATCTAACTGCTGGCAATCATAGTTTTGAATGGAATGCTACCTCAAACAATCTGCAAGCTGGAATTTATTTCTGCCGTTTGCAGGCAGGAAAAACAATTTTAACACGTAAACTTGTTTTAATGAAATAGAAAATAATCCGAGGTAAGGATTTGAGATAGAAGAAAATAATTACTGGTTTTTTTAATTTCTTCAAAATTGAGGAAATTGTAAATTTTTATTTTTTAAAAAATTATTGTAAAACTTTTACAAATAGGCATGTTTTGCATAAATTTGTATGCATGTTTTAATTCTTCTTTCCCAATGAAACGGTTTCTTATTCTCCTCGCTGTTTTATTTGTTTTTTGCAAAAACAATTATTCAAACCCTATCGTTGTTGATCCTCCGCTGATTAACATAAGTGAGCTATATTTTGACAGCGAAAATAAATGGCATTTAGAGCTTGAAGTAAATGTTATTATAAATCCACTTTATTGTCTTGTTTTTGATAGTATTCAACTACGTTCAAACACAAGCACACATAGTTTTGTTACAAATCAAATAATTGGTTATCACATGTATGTTTTCGATCAGGATAATTTTCCCGATTTTATTATTAATCAGGAACAAGATACTCTACAGATAATAGCCTATTTGAATTACGAATGTTATATGTCTAATGTAAGTGAAAGTATTAAACTAATATATGGTTATTCAGGATGTTCCATTCCGGTTTTATATCCCGGTCAGTCAATTTGTTTTGAAAATAACTATTTCTATAAAACCAATTATCCTAACATTGGATTTGAGAATCTGGATTACATTGATTATGCTAAGGCATTGGTTTACGGAAACTTGTACGACCAGTGGGGAACGTTGGTAAATAATTCAAATTTAAACGAATACTCCATTTCGTTAGATAAAAACATTGAGGCATATTATTATTATCCCGATCCATACATCCATTTTGTATATCATAATTCCTTATTTTTCATTGATTTCAGCTCTTTCGGCAACTATTTTTCATTTATTCTGCCCCGCCAGACTACAATAAACAGTGTTCAGCATTACTACAACTATTACGATGAATCTTTTATTGCCACGTTTAACTGCACTCCTGTAAATCTGAACATGGAACCCGGAGATACCGTTTATACAGATATTCAAATCATTGACACTAATTTTACCGTTGGTTTGCATGAACATTCACCACTTCCGGCATCGCTGTATGTGGTTTGCTCGCCAAATCCATTTTCGAGCAACATTAACTTTTTTATTGATTCAAAAGACAATCTTTCGGATATGAGTCTGCTGATATTTAATATTAAAGGTGAAAAAGTGAAGGAATTTGCATTGCCTGCAGAAAAAAGCATCAACATCAATCTGACGAAAGCAGAAATTGGGAAAAGTGGAACTTATGTTTATATAATCATCAAAAACGGAAAGAATATTTGCTCGGGTCAGATTATTTGCAATTAAAATATGCCCATTAAATATCAATATCTTATTGTAAGTGCCCTGTTGGTGTTTGCATTGAAAAGTAATGCACAAAGCCTGGATTTTTTCCGCGAAGACCTTACATTTGAAATTGATTCTGCCTGTTTTTATGTTCAGGGTGATTACTATTTCCGCAATAACGAGAAAAGACCACGGGAGATTGACATTCTTTACCCTGTCCCTAAGAATGATTACACAAAACTAGTTGACACTATAATGGTCTTCGACCAGAAAAATATTAGCAAACCGCTTGATTTATCGGTAAAGGACAGCGTTTTTTCATTCAAATTATTCTTAAATCCTGTTTCGACGAGTATTTTGAAAGTTTTTTACCGTCAGCATCATGATGGGAAGAGTTGCAGGTACATTTTGCTTACGACTCAAAAATGGGGGAAACCTATTGAAAATGCAAGATATAGCTTGGTTGTAAAACAAAATATTAAAATCATATCCTTTTCATATCCTCCCGACAGCATGAAGCAGTTTGGCGATTCGATAGTTTATTTTTGGGATAAAAAAAACTTTATGCCCGATAGGGATTTTATCATATACTTTGATGAATAAAATATAACCTAAATTCAAGTAATTGATGCAACATATGGAATCCGGCATGTGGATTGTAGTGGAAGCATTCAATATCCGATATCTATTGAATAGCCTGATTATTTTGAAGGATAAAATTTAATAATATTGTTAATCGCATATAGAATAAAACAATCAGAAGAAAAAATAATAAGAGGGTAATTAAATATGAAAGCAATAATTAAAACAATGGCGTTATTTCTCGTTTTTCTTTGTCTGTTTCTGTCATATACGATTAAGGGACAGAATTATACTATAAAAAAGGAACGGGAGTCTAAAGATACTACCGACATTAAATATATTCTGATTTTTCCATCAGAGAAACAAAAATTATTTAATAAAGTATTGCCAGATGTTGATTTTTATTGCAAAGAAATGAAAAACAGAACAATACAAACTGATGAATTCTCCTCCTTATCCGGCCCATTGGCAGGATATAAAAATAAAGATTACTATTTTGAAAAACAGTTTAATGAACTATTAATGGATATTGATAAGGGAAAAAAAGGAAAACATTTAAAAAAAATATCTGAAGAGGAGATTATTAAAACCTTTTTATGGATTTCGTTAAGCCATTGTGAAGATGAGTTAATAAGCATTGATTCTTTTCGTTATTTGGGAGAAGATTATAAATTCCGATTTCCTAATAAACCAAAATATATTCGAGATGTTAACTATAAAATATCTGTAAAAATGAAACATTTTAACATGGGTATATATTATTATCTAAACAAAGATTTATATCTTTACATAAAAAATAAACAAATTCAATATATAATTCAAGAAAGTGATGGATTTGCATATCCATTTCTATTTGTTGACCCTGTAATCGTGAAGCCTATTCTAAAAGATTCAAATAAAAATTAAGATATTAAATTGATAAACCATGCGGGAGTTAGTACTTATTCTTGTATAAATACCAATATCAATAAAATATATTTTATAATTAATGATTACTACTGATGCGTTAACTTTTAAAAATATTTTTCAACAACCAATATATCAAATATATATGAACGTTCTTTGATTTTTTAATTTGATTTGAAAATTAGCTTTGCAAGCTTAATTGTAAAGCTATGAATTCTGGTAAATATGTTTTTGCTCAGCTGCTACAGTTTATTTCTCAGTATGAATTTGATAAATATGTATCTGAATATAATGGCGATTTCAGAACAAGAGAACTCAACTGTTGGAATCAGTTTATTCAATTGTTTTTTGGTCAATTAACTTCAAGGAATTCCCTTCGAGATATTTGTACCTACCTGAAAGCTCATAGGAATAAATTGTATCATCTTGGTATTAAACAATATGTGAACCAATCTACACTTTCACGGGCAAATGAACGAAGGGATTTTCAAATTTTCTCAGATTTTGGCAATGACCTTATTCAACAAGTAAGACCAATGTATGCAAACGAACCAATTCCAGATGTTGATATTGACAATGAAGCCTTTGCATTGGATTCGACAACAATATCTTTGAGTCTTAAGCTATTTAGCTGGGCACCGGGCAAGTATTCCAGAGGATCTGTGAAAAGCCATACATTACTTGATTTAAGAGGAAATATCCCTACTTTTATCTTGATTACAGATGGAAAATATCATGATAGTAATGTCCTTGATATACTTACTCCAATATCAGATGCAATTTACATTATGGATAAAGCTTATATAGATTTTAAAGCTTTGTATCATCTGCATGAATTGGGAGCTTTCCCCGGCTGAGCGGAATTTTTAATTCAGCAGAATAAAAAGCAAACGTTATAAAACAAATGAAAATAGAAAATTACAAATTTTCTAAGCGTTACGAGCGGAATTGCAAATTCCGCTCAGCTAAGATGAAAAAATAGACAAATAAAGATTTTTAAAATTAACTAAAACTAAAATTATGATCAGAGCCATTATTGTAGAAGATGAATTACCTTCACAGAAAGCTTTAATAAATTACCTTGAAGAATTTTGTCCGGATGTTGAAATAGAAGCTACCGCGACGAATGTAAAGCAGGGTATTTCAGTTATATCAAAATGTCATCCTGAATTAATTTTTCTCGATATAACACTTCCCGATGGATTAGGATTTGATATTTTAAAAAAATTAAACTATAATGATTATTTTGTAATCTGTTTAACTGCCTATGAAGAATTTGCTATGGAAAGTTATAAATATCAAATATTTGATTATTTAATGAAGCCAATTGAGGTAGATGAACTTGTTAATGCCGTTAACAATGTACAAAAAAAAATAAATAAAATAAAGTACTATAATAATCTCGATGAAGTAATCAAATATAATGGTTATCAAATGAATTATTTGAATAAATTATTAGTTTCAACCGGCCAAAAAATTAGAATAATAGATTTTGACGAAATAATTTATTGTATGGCTGATAAATATTGCACATTATTCTTCTTAATAAAAAACGGAAAAATTATTAGTTCAAAAAACCTTAAACAATTCGAAATAAAACTTACTTATAATTTTTTCATGCGGGTTCATCATTCCTATATTGTAAATCTGAAATATGTTATAGGATTAACTAAGGACAATACCATTGAGATGAAAGAACAACATAATATTCCATTGGGTGAAAAATATAGAAAATTATTTTTGGAAAGATTGAAATGAAAAACAAATGGAATGTTTATTAGCAGATAAATCTTATTATGTTTCTAATATAATTTAATAATATTATATATTATTTGAGCATATATTTATTATTTATTTTTGATTATTAATAATAAATTACTTTTAATTATTTCCTTAAGATTTCTGTTAGTTAAAAAGGGGGTTCTATTAGTTAAAAAGGATGGTTTATTAGATTTTTCTCCATATTAAAAATCCTATTTATAACTTTGAATAAAGTTTTAATTGCGTTCTTTTATTTTTATGAATAAACATGTTTAAATTCTTAAAGCATTCTTTATTGTTTAGTTTCAATAAAATTAATTAATAAGCTAAAGAATTTTATTTGTATTTAAATAAGCTAAAATTTGATAATGATTAATTTGGCTATTTGATAATTTAAGTTGATAAAGTAGTCAGATTTTTTATTGAAGCAAAATTGCATATTGGCAATGTAGTATCAGGTTTTTGCTTATCGGTAACGGCTTTAGATAAAGTAGCCATTTGGTTTAACTCAATGGAAAAGGGATTTGATGGAGCAGTCGTTTGGTTTAGCTCAATGGTAAAGGCAATAGATGAAGCAGTCGTTTGGTTTAACTCAATGGTAAAGGCAATAGATGAAGCAGTCGTTTGGTTTAGCTCAATAGTTAAGGGATTAGATGAAGTAGTCGTTTGGTTTAACTCAATGGTAAAATGATTAAATAAAGCAAATGTTAGGTTTAGTGAAGCGGTAATGAAAATTATTTAAATATAATTTTTGATAAAATATTACTAATGAATAGACAATAAATATTAAACTCAATGGTCATGAAATATTTGAAGTTTTAAAATTTTGATACCTATAATAACATTAAAAATAACCATATCAAATTGAAACATAGTTTTTAATAATTTTTAAAATGAAAAAAAATGAAAAATCAGGAAGAAAATACAATAGACTCATATATGAGGTTAATCAATCATTGTTTAAATAATGAAACAATTTTTAAGGTTTATAAACCTTTTGTTGCAACTTTTGATTTATTCAATGGAAACGTTATAAAAATTAATCAAAACAGAGAAAAACTATTGGCAAACAGTACCGGAATAAGTGCAGACAAAAAAAATAAAAGATCGGTAGCTGCTGAAACATGTCTTATCATAGCCGGACGTTTACGTTCAATGGCTTCAACCGCCAATAACAACACATTACTTTTAAAAGTTAAAATTTCGCAATCGGAATTATTACTTTGTCGCGAAAATGAATTTAAAGATATATGCAACAACATTCTGAATCTTGCCATCATTAATAAAACTGAATTGGCAGATTATGAAGTATCTGATGAATTAATTAACAAATTTCAGGAACTAATAACTGATTATTCAAAATCAATACCCTTGCCCAGGGAAGCAAAATCAATACATAAGTTAGCACTACAAAATATCAGGGTTTTGATACGCGAAAACAATAAAATACTAAGCGAACGCCTCGATATTGACATTGAATATTTCAAAACATCACATCCGGATTTCTATAAAATGTACAAAGAAGCCCGTAATATTATTGATTATGGAATGCATCATTGCAAAAAGAATATACTGAAATTAACAGGAACAGTTACCGATTTTGAAACAGAACAACCAATAGCAGGAGTTACCTTAAAAATAAAAGAAACAGAGTTAACGGCTATTTCTGATGTCAAAGGGAAATTTAGTATTCAGCTTACCGAAGCAGGCAAATTCACCCTTGAAGCAAATTTTACGGGCTATCAACCCTACTCTCTCGAATTTGAAATCAGTAAAGATGAAAGCCTCGAAATGGAAGTAGAACTTGAAAAAGAGGAATAGTTAATTATCAATTATGAATTAAAAATTACGAATTACGTAGCGAGGAGTTTGGAGCGAGGAGCAAATTACAATAAATTACGAATTAATAGAAAAATTAACGCATCATTAGTAGTTAAATAACATATTTTATAATTGGAAAGGAGAATGCTATATGTGAGATTAATATTATCTATGAAAAGTATATAAAGCAATTATTTTAATATTAAATTTAAAAATATGAAAAATTATAAAATATTTAAAAATATATTATTTGCAGTAGTTATTTTTATAATTGGATCTTGTTCGAAAAATGAAACTATTAAGCATGACACCGTTGATAGTAATGCTAATGCAAATGTTGTTGAACAAAAAATACTGAACTTTATTAATATTAATAATGCTAATAAATTATTAAAAAACGATCAAAAAATATCTATGGAAGATGCTGTTTTTTACATAGATGGAACATTAAATTATACTTATTGTTACCCTGAACATAAATTAAAGTATTGTATATGGGATACTACTAATATAGAAATACCTTATTCCATAGACAATGATGTATTAATGCAAGATGAAGTTTCAGCCTATAATTCTGCTGTAAGCTTGGTGAGAAATATGTATAATAAAATTTCCGATACAACTAAAACATTACTATGTGTTGTTGTACAAAATATGGGGTTAGACCAGAATAGCAGACAAATTAAGCTTCGCTTAATTGCTCAGATTGGCATTGGTAAAGGAGTTGTATATGAACCATTTGGTGAAAATGATGATTGGGATTTCAGGAGATTTACTTGGAATTGTGATATGACAATAGTGGATATTGGTGGTGCATTAAAAATTGAAGAAGCTATTCATGCTAATAAAGAAGTGTATTTGCCCTGCCCAAATGCAAGAATCTGGTATTCCTCACCTGAAGTATATACCCCTTTATCAACTTGTTTAAGGAATCCTTTTAATCCATTTGACGTTGTTGATAATTATTGTGATTATGCAATTTTTTATGCTACAAGCCAGGTTGCTGCAATTACTGATGAAACAAAATGTTTGGATGATAAAGAAATGAACTATTATTACAATGGAACAAGTAAAGTTATTTACGACTGGCAAAATAATACATTACTGAATCCTCTTGGGAAAAAGTTTATGAATTGTTTAATAAATGGACTTGAAACAACAGATGGTACTATTTATAAAATTTTTCATGAAGTAAATGCAACATATGGAATAAGGCATGTGGATTGTAGTGGAAGCATTCAATATCCGATATCTATTGAATAGCCTGTTTATTTTTAATGATGAACATTGTTAAAGGATAAACATAATGAACAGAATAATAGCACTAATAATAGGTATTCTTCTTTTTTCTGTAATCAGTATTAAAGCGCAAAACACTTACCAGTTATTGATAAGTTCACCTGATAACGAATGTGTTTTAGATGTTATAGAATATAAGCCAGACTATTTTGTAATAGTAGGTGTACGTAATCCCAAAGACAACGTGTATGACAGGACGAGCATGTTATTAAAAATAAAACCTGATGGGGATACCACCATCAGGTTTTTAAAAATAAATGATTCTTCTTTAATGATAAGTAAAATTATCCCGTACGATAATAATTTTTTTGTATTTGGGTGTTTGTCGCCACCGCTGGAGTTTAATGACCGTTTTTTTATAGGGGAAATGGATGAGAATTTTAGCCTTAAATGGCATAAATCTTATGTGTTGAGTGATACAAATATATTTTTTCAAAATATGTTTGTATTGAATAAGAAAGACGGGGGTTACTATTCCTGTTTTGATGCTACGGACGAAAACTACCTGACAAATACATATTTTGTAAATTTGGATATTAATGGCGATACTATCGAAACAAAAAAGATACCCTTTTCTTCAGGACAAAATACTACTGGTTTTTCCTATAATGCAGATTCTACAAAACTATGGCTTTGGGGAACATGGTATAGTACCCAAAGTAGTAGAGGATACAGAATAGAAGTTGATACAAGTTTTGTGGTTCAGAGAGTTCAGACATTGCCAAATGATATATTAAACAGCATAAATATTTTATGGCTTAACGATACGGATATCATGGTTTCAGGAGGATATATCCGCAGTTCAAATCCGCCTGATAATGATATTTGCATCATGAAGATTGATACTTCTTTGTCTCTTAATGCTTTACAGTACTATGGGCTGTATGATACCATTGATTATCCTGCATGGAACAGGAATATAAGTTGCCGGACAACAGATTCTATATTTTTTCTTGGGCAGCTTAATAATGCAATAGCATTTTGGCCCGAAGAGCCTTCGTGGATTTATGCGGGGATAATTGATCCGCAACTTCACTTATTGTCGGAGAAACGATTGGGTGGAGATGCAAATTATGAACCGAGAAATATTCTTGCTACATCCGATGGCGGATGTATTATTACTGCACAAAGATATGATTATAAGACTCAAAAATATGAGTATGATATAGTAATAATAAAGCTGGCAGCAGATGATTTTATAACAGAAATAAAGGAAGATACAATATGCTATGCAAAAGAGATAAAAGTATATCCTAATCCCGGGGGAAATGTCATTTATATTAATAGTACGGAAAAGAATGCAAGAATGTTTCTGTATGATTTGATGGGAAAAATTGTATTGGAAAAAGAATTATCTTTTGGCATTAACGCAATAAATGCTACTAATCTTAAATCAGGAATATATTGTTATCGAATAGTCAATTTTTCAGGATATATAATTAACGGAAAATGGTTTAAAATATAATTAATTATGAGGAAACTTAATATTTTTAAAATTTATGTAGTTTGTCTGGTTAACCTGTGTTTTTTAGGGTTTTCCGGGAGAATTTTCTGACAAACCTGTGTTTCATGCGATCACACAATAACAACAGGAACTTATTCAAGCGCAATTGGTTATTCAACAAAAGCTACTAATACGGCCACCTTTGCTTCTGGTAATGCATCAGAGGCAAATGGAATAAGTTCTACGGCAATGGGCTATCAATCAAAAGCAAATGGCCATTATTCGATGGCACTTGGACAAAGTTGCATTGCACAGGGCGATCAATCGTATGCAATTGGGCATTTAGCAAAAGCCAATGTTGGACAATCATATGCAATTGGCAGATTTGTAGAAACATCAACATCCGGTGCTTTTATTATTGGTTCTGGACTTGGTCCAATAAGCGGACAGCAAATGGTTAATTCAATTGCAAACAGCCTAATGATTGGATTTCAGAGTACGGTTCCAACATTTTTTGTCGGTACTACCCCTCCAGGAAGTCAAACTGGTAATGTTGGAATAGCCACTACCGATCCAAAGCAAAAGTTACATGTTATTGGTAATATTTTGTTAAGTGGTACAAATAATAATGGTATTCTTTTTGATGATGAAACGCTTAATGGCAGTTCAGGAGAATGGGGCATCCAATATAAGAATGGCGGCTTGAATTTTTGGAAGCCAACAGGGTCTAATACTCCCGGAGATAATTTTGTTTTTATTAAAGACGATGGAAAAGTTGGTATTGGAACAGGAAAACCTGAAACGAAACTTGATGTAAATGGCATTGCAAAAGTAAATTCATTGTTTAGTGTTGGGAATGTTCAGATTGGAAGCAGTGAAAGCGATGGTAATATGGATATTTTCGGAATGTTGAATGTATCGAAAAATGCTGCAATCGGAAATAAAACAGTGCCTGCTAATATTGATATCTGGGGGATAACTAATTGTTATAATAACATTAATATTGGAACAGAAGAAAAAAATTCAATATTGAACTTATATGGAACACAAAATATTCATGGAGTAACTAATTGTTTTAGTGTTTTGAATGTTGGGACAACGGAAATAAATTCAACTTTAAATTTATATGGCCCGCAAAATACTTATGGACAGACCACTTGTTTTGGGGATGTTCAGATGGGAACCAGTCAAGCTAATTCTACCTTAACTTTGTATGGCTCCCAGATTGTTAATGGCAGTTTATTAGTAAGCTCACTGGCTTCATCTGAAGGTAATAAGATGATTATTTCTGACTCACAAGGGCTGTTATCTTTACAGGATATTCCGGTTGGTGCAGATGATTTAGGATCGCATATAGCTACACGTAATATCCGTATGAATGGATTCTATTTGTCGGGGGACGGGGATAATGAAGGAATATTTGTTAATGCTCAGGGTAAAGTTGGTATTGGTACTTCTAATCCGGCTGCCAGATTGGAAATCAGAACAAGTGGGCAGGAAAACAAAGTGTTAATGTATGCTTCTTCGAATAACCAGGCAAGATTATGGGTCGCTAATGACATATCTGCATACAGTATTGGCATTGGTTCTGATGGCAAAGGACATATCTTTACGAATCTTAATTCTCCTTCAGCAATAATGACTTTTTCTGATGGTAATGTAGGTATAGGCATAACTCCATTGGCTGGTACACATAAATTATATGTTGCCGGAGGCATTACAACAGAAGAAGTTAAAGTTAAACTAAGTTCTGATTGGGGTGATTTTGTTTTTGAAGATTCTTATAAATTAGCTTCGTTAAAAGAAGTGGAAATTTTTATAAAAAAGAATAAACATTTGCCCGATATTCCATCTGCAAAAGAAGTTAGCGATAATGGAATAGAATTAGCTCAGATGAATAATCTGTTGCTTCAAAAAGTAGAAGAGCTTACCCTTTATATTATAGAACAGGATAAAAGAATAAAGCAATTAGAAGGAAAAATATCGGAGGGTAATTAAATATGAAAGCGACGATTAAAATAATAACATTGTTTTCTCTTTTTCTTTGTCTGTTTCTGTCATACACAGCTAAGGGACAGAATTATACTATAAAAAAAGAACGGGATGCCAAAGACACTGCTTGTATTAAAAATACATTGGTTTTTTCTTCTGAAAAACAAAAGCTGATTAATAAAGTATTGCCAGGAGTTGAGTTTTATTATTGTGAATGCAAAAATAGTAATAGAAAGCGATTATCGATGCTCTGGGCAGAGTATAAAAACAAAGAATATCATCTCCGTGAACAATTTAATGAACTATTGTCAGATATTGACATAGGCAAAAAAGGAAAGCATCTAAAAAAAATATCTGAAGAAGAAATTGTTAAGGCATTTTTATGGACGGCAATGAGTTATTCTGACATAGAATTATTATCCATTGATACTTTTCAATATTTAGGAGATTATATGTACCAGTTCTCCAATTTTCCTGATCGCAAAGTAAAAGTTAATTATAAAATATCTGCTAAAATCAGAACTTATTCGTCAGATATAGAAGATTATTTTAAGCATACCGTTACACTTTATGTTACTGTAAAAGATAAGCAACCTGGATATGTTATAGCTGATTTTGGAAATGGAGATGCGTTCCCATTTATATATACTTATCCGGTTAACCGTTTATTAAAGTTAGAAAATTCTAAAAATACTTATGACATTAATTTAATATATAATACAGGAGTTAACACTCAAACTTGCATAAATTCAAACAATAATATTAATAATACATATTTCCATTTTATAATTAATGATGATCAGACGCATACAACAAAATTTCAGGTTACAGGATTGAGCAATCCGGCTAATTATGAACTCCGGATTTATCTTCATCCATCATTTGTCGATCCCAATACTGAAGTATTAATTTGGCAAAGTAGTTTGAATGGTAATGGCATAACGTCTAATTATTTCACGCCTCTAAATGATGATAAGGATGGCTTTTGTATATTTAAAATCTATTATAATAATGCACCTCTCCCCGAAACGTTTAATAAATATGTTGTAAAAGAAAAAATACAAACAGGGGCTATTGGTTCAGGGGCTGACTATATGATTCATTATGCTTCCCGTTTTTTTTATTGGCAGCCTGGAGGTATGGGTAGCGTTGCTTCTTATTTAACGAATTTAGGTCAAAAATTTACGAATACATGGAATACACAGATTAATGACTGGAACTTATGTTCCGATATCAGTGGGAATAAACCAATAAATATAAGAGCAGATGGATATTATTACATATGTGTTAATCATGGAATAAGAGCTCAAGATATTGATTTTTGGGGTGACCATGTTTCCAGTAGTCCGTGTTCGTCATACTGGCAAGTTAATATAAAGGTTTATAGGGATTATGAATTATATAATTATGATAATGAAAACGATTTGTTGACATCAACAATTCCTCATGAATTTTTTCATACAATACAGTTTTCTCATAATCCAAATTTTCCACATAATGATAATAAGATGCAATGGTTAATTGAAGGGCAAGCAAGGTTTATACAAACTGTAGCATGTGAAGAGTTGGAATATAATTCGTCTAAAGACAGGTTGTACAGAACTGATGCTAATAATTTCTTAAACCCAAATGTGAGCACAAGCCTATATTATCAAGGATATAAATACTGCTTATTTTGGAGGTTTTTATATGAAAAATATAATTCCGGTGGTTCAATTGCTGATAAACTTAATATTATAAAGGAAACACAGTCAGGTTATAGCAATACGGATATACCAGCTATAAAGACTTTTATGGATAACAAATTGAATTCGTCCTCTTGCCCGGATTTTGATTCTGCATTGAAAGTTTTTTCTAAATGTGCTTATTTTAATAATACTGTATATGACTTATGGAATAAAGGGGATGATAATTTTTACGTTGTCCCTTTTATTACGGAAACAATAAATTATAATGGAGCAATCGTCAGTAAAGCTGATAGGATATCAAGTTCTTTCGGAATTGATTATTGGGATATTAATTTTCAAACAGGTAGGCAGGTATATTTAAAGTTTAATGGAAATATAAATAATAATGGTGTGCATCCTACCTATTATGTTAATTTTGTTTATGATAATTCATCTGCTCAGCTTGATGATCATATAATTACCCTAACTGAAGGAACTGGTGAGATTTTACTTGATATACCTTCTGTGAATCAGAAAGGTGTATTAATTATTACACGGCTTGACGATGAGGAAGGTACTATACCGTTTATAGAAACAGATTACCAGGTTGTATTGTCTCCATTATCGTCTCCAAATACAATAGCAGCTGATTTTACAGGAGCGCCAACAAATGTTCCAATTGGCTCTTCTGTTTTTTTCACCGATGCTTCAATACCTGGTAATAATTCAACAATTACTCAATGGCAATGGGAATTTGATGGTGGAACACCGGCTACATCAAATGAACAAAATCCAACAGTAACTTATAATACTTCAGGTGTATATAATGCCTCTCTTACAATAACTAATTCAAATAACGAAACTTCTACAAAAACGAGATCGGCTTATATCATTGTTTATGAATCATCGCCAGGTAATGATCTATTTTTAACCTGTTTTGCACCTTGGAGTGGTAACAGCGGGGAAAGCCTTTTTTTTACAGCTTCTGTAATGGATGGAGAACCACCATATAGTTTTATTTTTACTTTTGGAGATGGATATGATTTCCAGATTGAAAATATCTATAATACATTCGTTTCCTGCAATCATACCTATTCAGCAAATGGCATTAAACATTTTTCATGCAGTGTTTTTGATGCAAATAACAAAACTGATTACTATGAACAAGATATTATAATAGGGACCGCAGGAACTCACAATGTAGATTTCGATTGGGATTTTGAATATGGTAATGCGGGAATAAACCAGGATGTCTCTTTTACAAATTTAACCGAAGGTGGTATGTTGCCATATATCAAGTATTTTTGGGAGTGGGGTAATGAATTGAATACAAATACTGCACCTGTTTCCTCAACCGGTATTCCCTGGGAAATAATAACACAAAGTTATGCAAATCCTCATCCTACAGGAAATCCACAGACAACTATTCAGTATCCGGTATATGGGACTTACCCTGTTACTCTTACCGTAACAGATAATGAGGGATTTGATGTAACAAAAACAAAGTATATATATGTAAGTGGGGATGTAGATTGTTTTGCCTTGCGCACTTTTAATGTTTATCCTGGAATTTATATATATAATTTTAATTATGGAGAAGAGTCATTAAAAAAAATCAGAAAGGGAGATGAAGTTCTTTTTTCTGGTGCTCGAGATCCATTGAATTATAATGAGAACACATGTGTGTATTGGCCTGCTCCAAGTTATCATGAGATACAATGTTATTTAAAAGATGTAACAAATGTGAGATGGAATGTTCTAAATACCAATAAATCATATAATAATTATTATGAAGGAATTCAAAGTGAAGCATGCGCTTGGTACAGTGATAGAGGTGGTCATTATTGGTATAATTCAGGATCATTTAATAATGAAGGCAAATATACCGTACAGTTAGAAGTGTGGAATAGGTATTGGGGTGATGACCCTGATATGTTATATTATGATGCAAGGTATGGAACTCCAAGTGCCTTAAATCCAAGTATTAGAGGCGACTTAAGATGGTATGATGCAGATTGGGAAACATTTTCTGTAATAGATTGTGAAAAGAGAGTACATGTTGTTGAAAATATTCCTTCGGGTCCCCATGAAGATGTTTATGCCGGCTATTTTGATTTCGCAGGCACAGTAAATGTCAATGTTGAACCTGATGCTAAAATAAAATATGAAGCATGTAATGAAATCGATTTGTTACCTGGGTTTACATCAGAAATTGGAACTGATTTTACTGCACGTATTGACCCGATAATTGTTTCTGATAAGAGCAGCGCAAATTATACTTTTCCCTTATTTTCTAATGATGAATTAAATGAACATTTGGGAAAATCGATGCTTCAAGTTCTTCCTAATCCTGCGAATAGTTTTATTAATATAAAAAATGAAAACTCAAATGTAAATATTGAAAATATTAGTGTCTATGATGTTTTGGGAAATCTAATCTTTAAGATAGATAACCAGCATACTAATGCATATACTTTACAAATTTCCAATTGGCAAAATGGTATATATATTCTTCAAATCTTACTTTCTGACAAAAAAGTTGTGCAACAAAAAATGGTAAAGTGTAGTCAATCGGTTTTTTAAAAAGGTAACACTTTTATGAGATATATTTCTAAATAACAAAGCTATCTTACTAAAATAAAAACTTTTTCAAAAAAATCCGTGCAGGTGTATAACTTTTTACTTTTTTTATCAATGTTAAGCTAATCCCTTTATTTTATCCGGTTCAATCCGGCTTTTGCTTTTTGGTGAATGCTGTTTTTGTATTCCGAAGGGTTCATGGCAAGGCATTGCCGGTAGTATAATCCTGCTTTTGTGTAGTTTCCAGCCGTTTCGTAAATCATTCCCAACTGCAATGCTGCATTGGCAGCAAAATACCATTCTTCATCCTTTCCCTGTCGGATGGCTTGTTCATACAAGGGAATAGCATCAGCAGTTTTCCCCCATTCATGGCAGATACGGGCTTTGCGATAAACCATCTCTGTAAGCAGACGGCTGGTTGTAAAAGAGACAATCGTCTTTTGATTCGTTAAAATACCAAGTGCTCTTTCATAATACCCTCCATCGAAAAGCAACCGGCTTTTCAGCAGGTAAATATTTGGACTTTCGCCCGAACGGGCTTCTTTCTCCGCCTCTTTGTCCTCATCAACATTGGAATTACCATAGCAAAGAGCTTTGGCAAGCATCTCCCTGTAGGTTTTTTCGTCGTCACGAAGCAAAAAACTCCATGCCAGCCGCTGGTAAGCCGATTTGATATAATTCTGCCCCCGGAAATTTTGCAAAAAACGGAGGTAATAAAACGAAGCATCTTTGTCGAGGCTATGCAGCAAGGCGTTGCCGGTAAGGTAATCAAGGTAATGAAAGGGGAAATACTGGGCACTCAGAGTCCTGTTTTTCAAAATTTCTATAGCTTTATTGTTGTTTCCGGTGCGTAAACAAATGGAAGCCATGCAGTAGGTAAGCAACGGGTCCTGCTTACATTCTGTTAGCATTGCCTTGTTACAATATTTTTCAAACAATGTGCGGGCGTCTTTTTTGTCGCTTTGCAGGTTCAGATAAATAAAAGTAAGAAAAAACAGGCTTTCGTTTTTCAGGTAAGCGAAAGAAGGATTGGCAAGCGATATACCAAGCACTTTTTGCAATTCCACTTTCCCCTGCTTAACGGTTCCTTTAAACGACATGAGATTTATAAGCCATTTGTAATTATCGGGTATGGTTCCGATTAGCGTATGCAAGATTCCCATACTCACATCATCGGGAATAAAAGAAGGAAACATCCCGCGGTTTTCTTCGAGCAAACGGTAAGCTTTGTTGATTTCGAGGGCAGCTGTACGGTATTCCCCAAATTTTATTCTTGCAAATGCCCATTGCAATTGTACCAGAGCTATGCTGTGGCGATACCAGGGTGAACTTTTGTCTCCTTTTTGCAGCCGTGTAAGTCGTGGTTCTTTATTTTTTTCGAGTCTTTTAAATTCTTCTCTGTTTTCGGCAATAAAAAGTGTCAGAAAATCAATTGTGTTTTCTATACTATAGGGGATATCATTTGAAGGATGTTCTTTTTTTTCTTTTTCCAACAAGGCTTTTCCTTCCTTAAACCGCAAGCTCATAACACACTGATAAGCATCACGGCAACGGGCATTCATATCGTACCCGGCAGTTGCACAGAAGCCATACATTGCCAATAAAAAAAACAAAAGCTTGTGGAGCATAAAGTTTTTATTTTCCCCAAAAATATAAAATTATATCATGCTTATTTTGAATTGTTTTTTTTAATTAAAACAAAAAATATTTGTTTTCTTTTTCTGGTGAATCTGGAAATTATTTTTGTAAATATTTAATATACAATTTTTTATCATTTATAAACCCATTATCAATTTTGTGAGCAGTTAGCTAAAGTACTGGTTATTCGACCTAAGAAAATACACCAAGAGTTTTATTTTCTTACTTTGACTTAAATTTTTTTAAAATATTTTTATATTTGCCAAACAAGGAGATGCTTTTCATATCTGTAACATTAAAAAAACAATATGAAAAAGTTTGTATCAAAAAATATTGAGTACTTACAAAAATACCACTATGATAAAATATGCACTGGTAACAGGTGGATCAAGAGGAATAGGCAGGGCAATATGCATTCAGCTTGCCGAGATGGGCTATAACATCCTGATAAACTATGCGAAAAGCCATCAGGAAGCCGAAAAAACCCTCGGATGGGTACAGGAAAAAGGAGTATCCGGAGAAATTCTTCAGTTTGATGTTGCCAATAAAGACGAAGTAGAAAAAGTTTTAAATAACTGGCACGAAGCGCACCCCGAGTGTTTGGTAGAAGTATTGGTAAACAACGCCGGAATACGTCGCGATGCATTGTTAATGTGGATGAAGGATGAAGAATGGTTTGATGTGCTTAATACAAATCTGAACGGCTATTTTTATGTTACCCGTTTTCTGCTGAAAAATATGCTTATCAATAAATACGGCAGAATTGTGAATATTGTCTCTCTCTCGGGGATAAAAGGGTTACCAGGTCAAACAAATTATTCGGCAGCTAAAGCAGCTATCATCGGAGCCACTAAAGCCCTAGCTCAGGAAGTAGGCAAAAAACGCGTTACCGTAAATGCTGTCGCTCCCGGTTTCATTACAACCGATATGACCAAAGACCTTGATGAAAAAATGTACAAACAGGCAATTCCCCTCGAACGGTTTGGTACACCGGAAGAGGTTGCAGCCACCGTAGGTTTTTTGGCTTCAGAAAAAGCCTCTTACATTACTGGTACTGTAATTTCAGTCAACGGAGGGTTGTACACCTGATTTTCCCTTTTTGCAAATTTGGAAGTTGTAAACATGAAACTTATCTTAAATATTGGCAAATGAATCGCGTAGTAATCACAGGATTAGGAATTTACTCCTGTATCGGCAAAAATCTTGACGAGGTAAAGGATTCGTTATATTATGGAAAATCTGGGGTTATTTTTGATGCATCCCGAAAACAAATGGGTTTCCGTTCCGCACTCACCACCCATCTGGAACGACCCAACCTTAAAGGCAAACTCGATCGTCGTATGCGGATAGGAATGGCTGAACCAGCCGAATATGCCTACATGGCGACACGCGAAGCTCTTCAAAACGCATGTATCAGTGATGATTTCCTCAACGAAAACGAAGTAGGAATTTTTTACGGGAACGACAGCACTGCCGAAGCTGTAATTTCAGCCAGCGAAACTCTTCGTGAAAAAAAAGACACTGTTTTGTTGGGTTCGGGCTCTATCTTTCAGTCCATGAACTCAACGGTTACCATGAACCTTTCCGTAATTTTCCGTCTGAAAGGAATAAACTTTACCATAAGCGGAGCCTGTGCCAGCGGTTCGCATTCTATCGGCATGGGTTATGTAATGATAAAACATGGTTTGCAGGATATTATCATTTGCGGAGGTGCCCAGGAAATTAATCCTTACTCTATGGGCAGTTTTGATGCACTTAGTGCTTTTTCTATTCGGGAAGACGATCCTCAACATGCTTCACGTCCTTTCGATCGCGACCGCGATGGATTGGTCCCCAGCGGAGGAGCTGCTTCCGTGATTCTCGAAAACTACGATTCAGCCGTGAAACGCGGAGCCCCCATTCTTGCCGAAGTAGTAGGTTACGGCTTTTCGTCTAATGGCGAACACATCTCTCAACCTAATGTTGACGGAGCAGTACGTTCCATCGAAAAAGCGCTACGCGAAGCTCGTCTCTCCCCCGAACAAATTGATTATATTAATGCTCACGCCACATCAACACCCATCGGCGACATGAACGAAGCCATAGCCCTGCACAAAGTATTCGGAAATGCCCACCCTCTTTTAAGTTCTACAAAATCAATGACAGGGCATGAATGCTGGATGGCTGGTGCCAGTGAAATTGTATATTCTATGCTTATGATGCAACACAATTTTATTGCCCCCAATATTAATTTTGAAAATCCGGATGCATATTCTGCCCATTTGAATATTGTTACCGAAACTCTTGAAAAAAATATAAATATTTTCCTTTCCAACTCATTCGGTTTTGGCGGGACGAATTCAACTTTGATTGTTAAAAAGATTTAATGTACTTTTGCCCATTGCAATAAAATTCTCATGGTTAGGATAAATTCCAATATTCTTGGATGTATTTTTAATTATGAGGATTTTTAAGGATACCCGGAAAAAGAATTGGAACATTAAAAAACAAATTATATACGAATGAAAGAAGAGGAAATTATCGCAAAAATCAATGATATACTTATTGATGAATTTGAAATTGAGCCCGAACAACTACAACCCGATGCCAATTTAATGAAAACTCTCGAAATTGACAGTCTTGATCTGGTGGATCTGGTGGTTATCATCGAAAAAAATTTCGGGTTCAAAGTGAAAGCCGAAGAATTTGCCAACATTAAAGTTTTACAGGATTTTTACGATTATATCATTCTTCGCCTCAGCAACAGTACTTCAAACTAATCTACTTATTACCAAACCCTGAAGCATGAATTCGTGGAGTGGAAAAACACGTGGAGGAATTTGCGGATATAAGATATTTGTTTTTCTGTTACGGAACGTAGGTATCAGTGCGGCATATTTTCTGTTAAATTTTGTAGCCCTGTACTATTTTTTCTTCTCCCGTAAAGCCTTTAAATACCAATACTATCTTTTCCATACCATTTTTGGTTATTCGATAGCAAAAGCAATGCTATCAGTTTACAGGAATTTTATCTTACTTGGGCAAACACTCATTGATAAAGTATGCATACTTTCGGGTACTGCTACACATTTTACTTTCGATTTTGAAGGAGAAGAGCATCTCAGAAAAATAGCAAAGGATGGGAAAGGTGGTATACTGCTGAATGCTCATATTGGCAATTGGGAAACAGCCGGGCAACTGCTCAACCGATTGTCTTGTAACATAAACATCCTGCTGATGGACATTGAACACGAAAACATAAAACGTCTGCTCGATCAGGTCATGGTTGTCAAATCCGAAAACACACAGGTAAAAATTATCGTTGAAAAAAAAGATTTTTCACATCTTATCGAAATAAAAAAAACAATCCTGAATAATGAAATATTAGTTTTGCATGGTGACAGGTTTGTTCCCGGGATGAAAGTTCTTTCTACAACATTTATGGACAAAAAAGCAACATTTCCCTATGGTCCGTTTTTTCTTGCCGTACGTTTTGGGGTGCCGGTTTCCTTCGTTTTTGCATTGAAAGAACGAAAAAACCATTACCATTTTTTTGCAACACCGGCTAAAGTATACACTCCTGCAAATTCAACAATTACAGAAAGCGACTTGTTGCCCATTCTCAATGATTATACAGCAACCCTGGAAAAAGTATTAAGAAAATATCCCTTACAGTGGTTCAATTATTACCCCTTCTGGGAAAATCAAACCTGATGAACAGTAAGTTACTTCTTGTATCGGCAAACCGCTTCAATATACCTTACCCGGTTTATCCCTTGGGCATTTCATACCTTGCTACTCATCTTAAAAAGACTTTCCCGGGTTTGCAGCTCCGTTTTTTTGACTGTTTCAACAGGACGAATGAAGATCTGATTTCCGAAATTACCTCCTTTCAGCCACATTATATTGGTGTTTCGTTACGGAACATTGACAATGTTAATTTTTATGAATCGGAAAGCTTTATTTCTACTTATCGTTCGCTGTTTGAAATTATCCGCCGACACAGCCGGGCAAAACTTATTGCGGGAGGTTCGGCATTTTCTTTATTCCCCAAAAAGCTTTTCCAGCTTCTGCAACCCGACTTCGGGATAGTGGGAGAAGGCGAACAGAGCTTTGCCAAACTCATTGAATGTCTTAACCTGGGCAGGGACTACACAACAATAGAAGGGCTCGTATATGCCAACGAATATGCTGTAACCATAAACCCCCGCAGCAACTTTCTTCGTTGTCCCGACCTTGAATTTGAATCCGATTGGTTAAGCTACTATTGGCAACATTCGGGGATGCTGAATATTCAAACCAAACGCGGCTGTCCTTACCATTGTATTTATTGTACTTATCCCCTCATCGAAGGGAGCGAGGTGCGAACCCTCGATGCCGACAAAATTGTTGACACTTTGCAATGGCTTACTAACGAAAAGAACATCAGTTACGTATTTTTTACCGATTCCGTTTTCAATATCAGTAATCCATTCAATACCATCCTTGCCGAAAAAATTATCCAAAGCGGGATAAAAATAAACTGGGGAGCGTATTTTTCGCCCCATTTACTGGATGAAACCCTGCTTTCTCTTTTCCAAAGAGCAGGGCTTACCCATGTGGAGTTTGGTACCGAGTCGTTGAGCGACAAACAACTTGAAAACTATGGCAAACATTTTACTTTTGATGAAGTGTTGGAAAAATCGGAGTTATGCAATCGCTTTCGTGTTTTCTTCTGTCATTCGATGATATTGGGTGGCTATGGCGAAACCGAAGAAACTCTTGCTGAAACTTTTGAAAATTCTAAAAAAATAAAAAATACAGTTTTCTTCCCATTTATCGGGATGCGTATTTACCCCGGAACGCCTCTCCACCGCATTGCCTTAACCGAAGGTACGCTGGATAAAAACGATTCCCTACTTGAACCGGCTTATTATATTTCGAAAAACATTGATCTTACAACACTGAAGGAAAAGGCAAAAAACAGTGGAAGAAACTGGATTTTCCCCGACGAAGAATTGTCGCCTATACTTTCCCGTATGCGCGAACGAAATAAAAAAGGACCCCTATGGCATCATCTCAGAACATAATTTGCAGTGGAAACGACCTGTTGCGGCTTATTCCGCAACGTCCTCCTATGGTAATGATTGATAAGCTACGAAGCTGCGAAAACAAGGTTACTATCACAGCTTTAACACCTCAGGCAGATAACTTGTTTGCAGAAAATGGGCTTTTTACCGAACCCGGTTTAATAGAAAACATAGCCCAAACAGCCGCTGCGGGTGTGGGCTACCGAGTTTCGCGCGATGCCACTGAAGGAAAAACTGAAATTCCTTTGGGGTTTATCGGGGCTGTAAAAAACCTGAAAATTTATTTTTTGCCCAAATTAGGTGATGAAATCATTACTACGGTTACCATAGAACATGAAGTGCTGGATGCTACGATAATAAATGGCACTATCCGGTGCGGAGGACAACTGGTTGCCGAATGCGAAATGAAAATTTTCCTGAAAAAATAAGAAAATATCACTTAGCTCGTTATCGGGTTTCGATTATTCTAAAAAAACACTTATGTTTGTTTTCCGGATAATAAAAATGAATTTATGGAAAACGAAAATGACGATTTTCATTTCGGAGCACAGAAAGAATTATTTTATTCTTTTGAAGGAAGAAAGTTTACTACCCGTTCGGACTATCATTCCGATTCGGATAAAATTTTCATGAGGCAAAACTGGGAATTGTACAAGGAACGTGCCCGCGATGCTCGCAACAAAGTATTAGCCGGAAAATCAAGTCCTATTCTGTATCATATGGAAAAACGTGGTATGGAGTTGAATGTATTGGCTGCTTCAACGGGTATTGCCAAATGGAAAGTCAGGTTACACTGTAAACCCTGGTTTTTCAAAAAACTCAACAATAAAATTCTTCAGAAATATGCCTCAGTTTTTGAAATCGAAATTTCCGGACTTAACAATATTGATGAAAATTAATAATAATCCAAACTTTACCCTCAAACTATCAGCGAACACCAACAGCAAAAAATGATATTAAACTACGAACATCGTCAGGCAGGGCATTGCGAAAGCGGAGTTACCTCAAATCTTTTAAGAAATAAAGGGTTAAATATCAGCGAGCCCATGATACTTGGAATCGGATCGGGAATTTTTTTCAGCCATCTCCCCTTTTTTAAACTGCAGTTTGCCCCGGTAACAACTTTCCGCACATTGCCGGGATTTATTTTTAACCGTTCCACCAAAGCTTTAGGTATAGAAATATATAAAAAAACTTTCAAAAACCCCCATGACTCCATGAGTGCCCTCGATCGGGCAATTGAGCAGGGACATCCCGTGGGTTTACAGGTAGGAATTTACAACCTTCCCTTTTTCCCTCCGGAATATCGCATGCATTACAACCTACATAATCTGGTGGTATATGGAAAAGAGAACGGCGAATATCTTGTCAGCGATACCGTAATTCCTGCGCCTGTAAAAATTTCTTACAACGATTTGATGAAAGTCCGTTACCCAAAAGGGATTTTCGCACCTTTCGGAAAAATGTACTATCCGCTTGCATTACCTGTACAATACGATTTACACAAGGCTATCGTTAACGGCATTCGCAAAGCGAGCAAAGACATGATAAAAATCCCTTTTTGGATGGTTGGCGTTAAAGGAATACGTTTTCTTGCCAGAGAAATGCTGAAATGGGAAAAAAAGTTCGGAGAACAAAAAGCCAACTATTACCTCGGACAAGTTCTGCGTATGGAAGAAGAAATTGGAACCGGAGGTGCAGGGTTCCGGTTTATTTATGGCGCTTTTTTGCAGGAAGCCGCTGAAATACTTCAAAACGAAAAGTTAAGTGATATTTCCATCGAAATGGGAGAAACCGCCAACCGTTGGCGCGATTTTTCCTTTCTTGGTGCAAAAAACTGTAAAAAACGCGGCGGTGTTGAAGTTGCCTACCAGGAACTTGCCAAAATACTTTTTGAAATTGCCGATCGCGAGAAAAAAATTTTTTCCACCCTGTTAACGATGAAATTAGATTGAAACAAACGGAAATGATAACAGTTAACAACCTAACCCGGTTTTACAAGGGAATGAACATTCCGGCTATTGACGGGCTTAGTTTTAGCATTACCATGGGCTCATTTTTCGGCTTATTGGGACCCAACGGAGCAGGAAAAACAACAACCATTTCCATTCTTTGCGGATATCTTAAAGCTACTTCGGGTGAAATAATCATGGATGGAATTGATTTTTCTCACCAGCAGCAACTGGTAAAAAAGATTATAGGCGTTGTACCCCAGGATATTGCCCTCTATCCTACTCTTTCAGCACTGGAAAATCTTCGTTTTTTTGGAAAAATGTACGGATTAAAAAGCAAACAGCTTTCTGAAAAAATTGAATATTATCTTCGTCTTTTCGGACTTGAGAACAACAGCCATCGCAGGGTGGAAACTTTTTCCGGAGGGATGAAACGCAGGGTAAACCTCATTGCAGGAATTTTGCATGCCCCAAAAATTCTTTTTCTTGATGAACCTACCGTGGGCATTGATGTTCAGTCGCGCACGGTGATTGTTGATTTTTTAAAACAGCTTAATCGTGAAGGGACTACTATAATTTATACATCGCACCATATGGAAGAAGCTGAACAGCTTTGCAGCACAGTAGCAATAATTGATTACGGAAAAATTATTGCTTACGGAAATCCGGAAGAACTCATTGCGAAAAACCCGGAATGCAATACCCTCGAAAATTTGTTTTTATATCACACCGGCAGAGATTTAAGAGATTGAAAATGCAAAAATTATTAGCATCCACTGGTAAGGAGTTTTTAGTGCTCATTCGCGATAAGGCAGGATTAGCCATTCTTTTTCTGATGCCTATGATAATGGTTCTCGTGATAACGCTGGTGCAGGATTTTGCTTTTCAAAGTATCAAAGAAAACCAGATTAAACTGCTTTTACTTGATAATGACAGAGATTCACTGGGAATATTTATAGCTAATGGTTTGAAGAACTCGGAATATTTCGTGGTAACGGAAAAATTAAACGGGAAAACCCCTTCTGACGATGCGGTACACAAAGCGGTAGCCGCCGGCGACTACCAGATAGGTATCATTATCCCCGCCCATGCCACCCAGGTAATCCGCTCCCATGCCCGGGCAAAAATCACGCGCATTTTTATGAGCCTGAAAATTAATACGCCTCTTCCCATTGTTGACGATACTGATTCGGTACGGCTGACTGTTCTTTTCGACCCGGTAATTAAAAGTTCATTTAAAAATTCTATACTCAGCACCCTCGACAAGTTTACCTCGAAAATAGAAGCCAAAGTGGCATTGGGCGAATTTGCCTACATACTTGCCAAAATGTTTAATCGTCCGATAACTAATTTACATTTCGACGACATGAGCATTGTACAACTCAATCCTTCCTATGCTGCAGACAGTAAATGGAGTATAATACCCAATTCGGTACAGCACAATGTACCTGCATGGACAATGTTTGCTATGTTTTTTCTGGTAATACCTCTTGCCGGCTGCATCATTAAAGAACGTGATGAAGGCAGTCTTTTCCGTCTTATGACTATGCCGGGTTCTTATTTTAAAATTTTTTCCGGGAAAATTATCGTTTATCTGGTAGTGTGCATCATCCAGTTTTTACTGATGATAGCCGTAGGGGTGTTTTTCTTGCCGATACTGGGATTGCCCCAACTGGTACTGGGTTCCAATTTTGCTGCAATGGCATTGATTGTACTTTCATCGGCATTAGCGGCACTGGGATACGGCATGGCTACGGGAGTATTCTTTAAAACCCATCAGCAGGCGGCATCATTTGGTTCTATTTCGGTAATCATAATGGCAGCATTGGGCGGTGTTTGGGTCCCCGTACATTTTATGCCACAGGTAATGCAACAGGTAGCAACGTATTCTCCTCTCAACTGGGGGCTAAACGGATTTTACGACATTTTTCTCCGCAATACCGGAGTATCTGGTATTTTGCCCGATGCTTTTAAACTGCTTGCCTTTTTTGCCATCACTTCAGGTATAGCTTATGTTGTTTTTCTCTGGAAAAGGAGATAGTAAAAAGGTTGTGTGTAAAACATTAATTATGGATCTCCTGACAGAGAATTTACAAAAAATAAAAAAATCCTTTCTATGGATATTAAAACCATAACTAATTATTTATAAGGCAGATGTAAAACATATTTTATCCTGAACTGAGGTTATTAGCAGTATTGTAACAGTAAAAATATCAGCTAATTATAACATTGCAGCATATAAGTCTATTGAAAAGGTGACTCAAAATAATTTGTATTGTTTGAAATCATAAAAAAAACCGGGAAGAATCCGGTTTTTATATTTTATCCACAATGGAAATATTGTTCTACAAGTTGCAGTATTTTTTCTTTATCGCGATGAATTTGTTCGCGAAGGTTTTTATCGTTAAAATTTTTGAGCCTTTGGATAATTCCTTCAATAATTGCGGGAGTGAATACTCCGTATTTAAGATAAATGTCTTTCTGTTTTGCAAGCATTTCAGCCGATTCCCAGCACGAAGCAGGAAGATGGTTCAGCCTGTTTAAGGTTTCTTTGTGTTCATCCATGAAAATATTAACATCCACATAGGCATTCCGGGCATTTTCAAGGGCATTTTCCATTTGCAGGCCGTGGCGGGCTGCAACAGTTAATCCTGCAAATAATAAGTAAATATCTGCTGAGCCATCCGGACAACGGAATTCCACAGTTTGCTTAAACGACAGATCGTTTGCTACAGTTTCTTCAATGGGGTTGGCATGTTTGTTCATATTATTAGCCCCCGACCAACCCAAAGGAACCCTAACCAAAACAGAACGGTTGCGGTCGCCCCAGCAAATATTTGTAGGAGCTTCCTGGTGTGGAACCAAACGGAAATAAGAAGTTGGATTCATATTTCCGAAAGCCGTGAGCGAAGGAGCTAAATACAGATACCCGGCAATGGCTTTTTTAGCAGTATCGTTTAACATTCCGTTTTCTACCATTTTGTTTATTCCATCTTTTACCAGTTTGGTATGCACGTGCAATCCGCTTCCGGCTTTACCTGTAGTAATTTTGGGTGCAAAAGAAACGGAAACGCCATACTTGTAAGCCAACGAACGAAGTATCCATTTGGCTACGACGAGTTGATCGGCGGCATCTTCAAGCGGAGCAGGAAGAAATTCTATTTCATTTTGTTCGTAATCAAGCCCATTCATATTAAAATTACCTACTTCCGAATGACCGTATTTTATCGTTCCACCAGTTTGAGCAATGGCATGCATGGCTTCCACCCTGAGTTGTTGCCATTTATTAAAAGGAGTAGATTCCTGGTATCCTTTCTGGTCGGGTGTGGGAAACAAATGATTTTGTTCACTTATAATATAATATTCGAGCTCCCCCATAACTTCAAACGATAAACCGGTTTCCATCTGAAGTGCTTCATGTGCTTTCCGCAAAATATATTGGGGTGAACTGGCAAGCGGTTCGCCGTCTTTGTTGTAAAATGCACAGAGAATATCGAGAGTAGGAATAGAGGCAAAAGGGTTTAAAAAAGCAGTTCTGTATCGTGGAATCACATACAAATCGCTGGAACCGGCTTCCACATAACTAAACAGGCTGGAACCATCCACTCTTTCACCGGAAGTTAAAATGCTTTCAAGATGTTTTTTGCTGTTGATAACAAAATTGAGGGTTTTCAATCGCCCGTCTCCGCCCACGAATCTGAAATTAATCATTTTAATGTCATGGGCTTCAATAAACTTTACTAAATCGTTGCGTGTAAAATCCCCGGCAGGCTTATTCAAGTAGCGAACAAGGGGATTGGGGTTCATATCAATGATATTCGTCATAACTTATGTATTATTAAGAGGGCACAAAGTTAGACTTTTTACATATTCGGCAAAATACAGTGGCAATTACTTTTTCGACAAACTGTGTAAATAACTATCAAGCAATTTTTGTGCTGCCACATAGGCACTTATCTTCCCCTCAAGGACATTTTGTTCGGCAGAAGGAAGAGTTTTTTTAATTAAAGGATACCGATAAAAACTGTCGGAAAGCTGAAATTGGATATAGTCCGACATTATTTGTTGCGACTGTTCTTTTCTTTTTTGGAGAAAATATCCGTTTCTTTTTGTGAGGTCAATATAATCGAGTACAGTTTTCCAGATTCTGCTAACACCGTCCTTAGTAACAGCAGAACAAGTATCTACCTTAGGTTCCCATCCCGAAGGAGGTGGCGGAAATAAATGTAATGCGTTTGTATATTCGGTTTTAGCAAGATTTGCCTTGGTTATGTTATCGCCATCAGCCTTATTGATAATTATCGCATCAGCCATTTCCATAATGCCGCGTTTAATTCCCTGCAATTCGTCACCGGCACCGGCAAGCATCAGTAACAGAAAAAAATCCACCATTCCATACACAGATGTTTCCGATTGACCCACACCAACGGTTTCAACAAAAATCACATTAAATCCGGCAGCTTCACATAAAATAATGCTTTCGCGTGTTTTCCGCGAAACGCCACCTAACGAACCTGCTGAAGGGGAAGGACGTATAAAAGCAAGTGAATCAACGGCAAGTTCTTCCATTCGTGTTTTATCTCCCAGGATGCTTCCTTTCGAGCGCTGACTACTGGGGTCAATAGCCAAAACCGCCAGTTTGTTCCCATTTCTGGTTAAATACCGTCCGAGAGCTTCGATAAATGTACTTTTCCCAACACCCGGAACGCCTGTAATGCCTAACCTGATGGAATTTCCGGAGTACGGCAAACATTTTTCAATAATTTGCTGCGCCAAGTGCTGGTGTTCGGGGAGCACACTTTCAATGAGGGTTATCGCACGGCTAAGGATTGTTCTGCTACCGGAAAGAATTCCATCCAGATATTCATCAACCGAAATCTTTGGCGTTTTATGCTTTTGTATTTTATTGATTATTGATGGATTAACAGATGATGGCTGTTCAATACCCTCTTGCACTCTGAGTGCAGAATTGAAGTTTTCGTTAATTTTAGTCATAAAACCAGTCAGATGGATTGTGAATTTTGTAAAGCAAAAATATACATTTTTAAAAAGTATTACTACCTTTGCAGCCCTTTAAAACTCTCCGTAGCTCAGCCGGTAGAGCAATTGACTCTTAATCAATGGGTCCGGGGTTCGAGTCCCCGCGGGGAGACAGATATTCAGGATTAGATTTTTTGAAGAGTTTTAAAGTTAAAAAAGAAGAAGAAAACAAAATTTGTTCTTGGAAATAGAGTAAATACATTCGGGATAAACTCCGCCTGGTAGCGTATCCCGATAGGGTTCGGGAGGGTCGCTGGCTCTCAATCCTGATAATACAAGCGAATTTCGGGATATAGTCCCGAAGGTTCGGGATAAACTCCGCTTGGTAGCGTATCCCGATAGGGTTCGGGAGAGTCGCTGGCTCTCAATCCTGATAAATACAAGCGAATTTCGGGATGTAGTCCCGAAGGTTCGGGATAAACTCCGCCTGGTAGCGTATCCCGATAGGGTTCGGGAGGGTCGCTGGCTCTCAATCCTGATAATACAAGCGAATTTCGGGATGTAGTCCCGAAGGTTCGGGATAAACTCCGCCTGGTAGCGTATCCCGATAGGGATCGGGAGAGTCGCTGGCTCTCAATCCTGAAATACAAGCGAATTTCGGGATGTAGCGCAGCCTGGTAGCGTACTTCGTTCGGGACGAAGGGGTCGCAGGTTCAAATCCTGTCATCCCGACTACCATTGCCACTTTAGCTCAGTTGGTAGAGCGGCGCATTCGTAATGCGTAGGTCGTGGGTTCAAGTCCCATGAGTGGCTCTTTTCTTTATTTTCAATGTCGTATTTCTTGTATATCCTTCTAAGTGAAAAAAATGAAAAGTTCTATATCGGTTCTTCCAACGACCCGGAACGAAGACTTTACGAACATAATATTGGGCATACTACTTCTACCAAGTCTGGTATACCTTGGAAAATCATATTCCTAAGAAAATTCTCGGAACGTTCGGATGCCATCCGGGAAGAATTGCGTCTCAAACGCATGAAAAACAAAAAATAGGCGTAATGGACATTTTTGATGCTGTTTATTTTCATGATTTTTTATTCACCTTGTGTTTAATTTAATAGTTTTGTTTATCAAGTAAGCGGAAGCAGGCTCTGCTGAGGAGCAACCTGTCAGGAATAACTTGATTGACTGGAATGGTCATAAAGGCTGGCAAATGTC